>NZ_BAABHO010000006.1:0-166547 GCF_039542135.1 Actinomycetospora chlora | reverse complement strand
CCGCGCTGGCGGCCGGCGCCCGCCGGGTGGTGCGCGCCGCGGGTGCGGGGCGGCGGGGCTCGGGGATCAACGCCGGCTCACCCTCGGCGCCCTCGCGCGACCCCTCCTCCGACTCTGACTCGGGCTCCGGTTCGGGCTGGGGGTCGGCGCCCGGCTCGTCGGCGAGCACGCCGTGCGGGCCCAGGGCGCCGGCGACGAACTCCTTGAACGCCGCCGCCTGCCGCTGGGCGAGGCTGCGCTGGTCGTCCGGGCCGGCGGGGGCGGCACCGAGCTCGAACCCGGCCCGCAGCATCGCCGCGTCCACCGCATCCCGGAACGCGGCGCGGATGGTCATCGTCCCGTCCCGACGGCTGGTGATCAGCAGCTCGTCCCACCTGTCCTCGTCGTCATCCGGCGCGGTGCCGTCGGGATCGAGGCGGGCGAGCAGGTCGTTCGCCAGCTGCTGGAGCCCCCACGGGCCGTGGGTGGTGGCCTCGGTGGCCAGGAACTCCTCGGCCCACACCAGCTGATCCACCGCCAGCTCGGGCACCCGCTCCAGCCGCCGCAGCGTCCGGCGGATGATCGCCACCTGCGCCGCCCCGACCCGACCCTCGCGGTAGACGCGGGCGGTGCTCGGGTAGCGCGCCGGCAGCGGCTCGCCGGCCAGCGAGGTCCGCGCGGTGAGGTCCGCGGCCTCAGCGCACAGCCGGGTCGCCTCGGCCCGCGACACCCGCCCGATCTCCATCACCAACCGCCCGGTCGACCGGTTCCCGGTCTCGGCCGCGACCCCGAGGCGCTCCAGCTCAGCGATGTCGCACAGCAGCCGGTGCTGCTGGGCGTACAGCGCGACGAGGTGCTCACGGGTGCGCTCCAGCGCCTCCCGCGCCGCCGCGCCCACACCATCACCGTCGTCGAACACGTGTTCGAGTGTACCGGGCACCCCCGACACCGACGGGCAGACACCGGCCACCCCTCGGAAGTCTTTGCGATCGCGACAAGGGGCCTGCTCCCTGGCCGAGGTCGGCACCACGGCCGACGTGCACGACGCCACCGCACGGCGCGAGCCGGCGGACAGGTCGTCACTCGACCAGCTCCGCGACGTCCCGGTCCGGCCGCAGACCCCGCCACGACGCGTGGCGCAGCACGCCCTCGTCGGTCCACGACCGGAACCGGGCCTCGGCGACGAGCGTCGGCGCCGTCCACCGTGCGGCGCGCTCCTCGGGCACCGGGCCGTCGAACGGGCTCGCCGACGTCTCGGCCGCGGCCAGCACGGCGTGCAGGCGCTCGCGCTCGGCGTCCCGGAACCCCGTGCCGACGTGGCCGAGGTAGCGCAGCCGGCCGTCGGGCAACGGGCGGCCGAGCAGGACGGCCCCGAGCACGCCGGTGTGCCGCCCGCGGCCACCGGCCCACCCGCCGACGACGGCCTCGACCGTGCGCCAGAGCGGCGTCTTCACCCACGCCGCCGAGCGCCCCGGGCGGTAGGGCCCGTCGCGGCGCTTGGCGACGATCCCCTCCATCCCGTGCCGGTCGGCCACGGCGAGCGCGGTGTCCGGGTCGAGGCCGGTGAGCCGCGGGGACAGCACGACGCCGCGGTGGCCGTCGAGCCCGAGCGCCTCGAGCCGGGCGCGGCGGGCGTCGAGGGGCTCGTCGAGCAGGGACGCCCGGTCGACCCACAGCAGGTCGAACGCCACGAACGTCGCCGGCGCCTCCGCGACGAGCTGCGCTGACGGTCGCTGCACGCCCATGCGGCGCTGCAGCCGGTCGAAGCTGGGCCGGGCCGGCGCGCCTGGCGCCGGGGTGGAGAGCACGACGATCTCGCCGTCGAGCACGACGCGCCGCTCCCCCAGCGCGGTGCCGAGCGCGGCCGTGACGTCGGGGTACGAGCGGTCGACCCGCCGGCCCGCCCGCGAGACCACCACGACGTCCCCGGGCCCCTCGACGTAGGCGACGGCCCGCATCCCGTCCCACTTGAGCTCCAGCGCCCACTCCGGGCCCGCGGGCACGCCCCCGGCCGTGGCCAGCATCGGGGCCGTGCGCGGCAGCGGGTCGGCGGGCACCCCTCCGGTCTACCCGCCGCGGTCAGGCCAGGCGGGTGACGAGGGGGCGGGTCGACGGATCGGGCGTCACACCCTCGGGGTCGTGGCCCGGCACGACCAGGCCGTCCTCCCCGGCGAGCTCGACGAGGCGATCGAACGCGGCGTGGACGTCGGGCACCGCGTGCAGGATCGGCGCCGGCCGGTCGGCGGTGAGGTTCTCGCGGAAGTGCGCGGCGTCGGACGCCAGCACCACCGGCCCGGACGCCGTCGCCACCCGCACCACCTGCATGCCGGCCGTGTGCCCGCCGACGTGGTGCACCTCCAGTCCCGGCACGACCTCCGCCGACCCGTCGACGAGGTCGAGCCGGTCGCGGGCGGGGCCGGTGAGGTGGGCCAGGTCGTCCCGGCTGACCAGCCACTGCTCGCGACGGATCCGCGCGGCGACGGGGCCCGTCCAGTAGTCGAGCTCCGCGCGCTGCACGACGTAGCGGGCCCGGGGGAAGGCCGCGACGGTGCCGGTGTGGTCGTAGTGCAGGTGGGACAGGACGACGAGGTCGACGTCGCCGGGCGCCACGCCGAGGGCGGCCAGCCCGTCGAGCGGGGAGCCGTGGAACTCCAGCCCGTCGATGGGCACGTACCCGTCCGGGTCGATGCCGGCGTCGACCAGGACGGTGTGCTCCCCGCTCGTCACGAGCCACACGTGGTACGCGGTCGGGTGCGGCTCCTGGGCACGGTCGTCGTACCCGAGGAAGTGCTGGCCGCGCACGCCGGCCCGGCTCGCGAACCGGATCGCGTGTACCGCGACGTCGCTCACGAGGTGGCGGCCGCCGTCCGCCGCTCGCCCGTCACCGGCAGGCCCAGGTCCTCGGTCGGGGTGCGGTAGTAGTCGCGCCCGGTGGCGACGGCGATGACGTTGACCAGGCAGACCACCGCGACGAAGCCCGCGACCGCCGGCCAGTTGCCGCCGTCCTCGCCCGCCAGCGCCGCCGCGATCGACGGCGCGAAGCCGGCGACGGCGAACCCGATCTGCGTGCCGATGGCGACGCCGGACAGCCGCACCCGGGCCGGGAACATCTCGCCGTAGAAGGCGGGCCAGACGCCGCCGGTCGCGCTGTTGCCGAGGCCGAACACGAGGATGCCGAAGACGAAGATCCAGACGTAGCTGCCGGCCGAGATCGCGTACAGGTAGCCGACCATCGTCACGGCCATCCCGATCGAGCCCGCGAGGAACACCGGCTTGCGCCCGATGCGGTCGCCCAGCGCCCCGAAGGCCGGGATGACGAGGATGGCGACGAGGTTGGCGACGACGCCGACCCACAGCATCGCGGTGCGCGAGAGCCCGACGTCGTTCACGGCGTAGGACAGCGCGTAGACGGTGAAGATCGTGCTGACGGTGGCGATCATGGCGGCGAAGACCACCCGGACCACCGAGCCCAGGTGCTCGCGCAGCAGCACCGCCACGGGGGCGCGGGCGATCTCCCCGCGCTGCTCCTGGTCGGTGAAGACCGGCGTCTCGTCGAGCGTGCGGCGGATCAGCAGGCCGGCGACGACGACGATCGCGCTGAGCCAGAACGGCAGCCGCCAGCCCCAGGACAGCAGGTCGGCCTCGGGCAGCGCGGCGACGGGCAGGAAGATGGCCGTGGCGAGGACCTGACCGAACTGGGTGCCGCCGAGGGTCCAGCTGGTGAAGTACGCGCGCCGGTGCGGCGGGGCGTGCTCGAGGCTGGTCGAGGACGCCCCGGCCTGCTCGCCGCCCGCCGAGAAGCCCTGCAGGAGGCGCAGCGACACGAGGATGATCGGCGCGGCGACGCCGATCGACGCGTAGGTCGGCAGGCAGCCCACGGCGAAGGTCGCCGCGCCCATGAGCAGCACCGTCGAGACGAGGATGCGCTTGCGGCCGAAGCGGTCGCCGAGGTGGCCGAGCACGAACGCCCCGAGCGGGCGGGCGAGGTAGCCGGCGCCGAAGGTCGCGAGCGCGAGCAGCGTGCCCGTCGCCGGCTCGGAGCCGGGGAAGAACAGCTTGTTGAACACGAGCGCGGCGGCCGTGCCGTAGATGAAGAAGTCGTAGTACTCGAGCGCGCTCCCGATCCACGCCGCCAACGCGGCCTTGCGGGGCTGGGCAGGTGGTGCTGCCTGCGGTGCGGTCACGGCCACTCCCTGAGCACGGCTATGTACCATCTGGTTACGTACCGGATGGTGAGTTGCGCCGTGGGCGTGTGTCAAGCGCCCGTCAGGTCCGGCCGACGTGGGCCGTCAGGTACTCGACGACGAGGTCGCCGACCATCCGGCGGTAGTGCGCCCGCCGGGCGGGGTCGAGCAGGTCGCGGTCGAAGACGGCCGCGAACGTGTGCCGGTTGGCCGTGCGGAAGATGCAGAACGCGCTGATGACCATGTGGACGTCGAGGGCGTCGACGTCGTCGCGGAAGAGCCCGGCCGCCCGCCCGCGCGCGAGGATCCCGCCGAGCACGTCGACGGCCGGGGCCGCGAGGCCAGCCAGCGCGGAGGACTCCCGCAGGTGCTCCGCGCGGTGGATGTTCTCGATCGCGACCAGGCGGATGAAGTCGGGGTGCGACTCGTGGTGGTCGAACGTGAGCTCGGCGAGGGCGCGCATCGCGCGGGCCGGGTCGAGGTGGTCGACCTCCAGCTGCGCCTCGAGGGCCCGGATGCCGGCGTAGGCGTGCTCGAGCACCGCGAGGTACAGCCCGCGCTTGCTGCCGAAGTAGTAGTAGATCATCCGCTTCGTCGTGCGGGTGCGCGCCGCGATCTCGTCGACGCGGGCGCCGGAGAACCCGTGGTCGGCGAACTCGGTGGTGGCGACGGCCAGCAGGTCCGCCCGCGTGCGGGCCGCGTCCCGGCGGCGCTCGGCGACCTCGTCCGTCGCCGGCACCGTCTCCGGCAGCTCGCTCACCGTGCTGACCCTAGGCGATCCCACGATGGCGGTGGCTAGTGAACCATCTGGTACGTACGCTGACGCCCCGTGAGACTCGTCGCCGACCCCGACACGGTGCAGGTGGGCCTGATCGGGACGGGCATCGGCCCGTCCCTCTCCCCCGCGCTGCACGAGCGCGAGGCGGCCGCCCTGGGCCTCGACTACCGCTACACGCGCTTCGACCTCGACGCGCTCGGCGTCCCGCCCGACGACGTCGGCGACCTCCTCGCCCGCCTCCGCGACGCCGGCCTGCGCGGGGTCAACGTCACGCACCCGGTCAAGCAACGCATCCTGGCCCACCTCGACGCCCTCACCGCCGACGCCGCGGCGATCGGCGCCGTCAACACCGTCGTGTTCGACGAGGGGCGCGCGGTCGGGCACAACACCGACTGGTCGGGCTTCGCCGCGGCCCGCCGCGACGGCCTGCCCGGCGCGGGGCTCGCGCAGGTCGCGGTGCTGGGTGCCGGCGGCGCGGGCGCGGCCGCGGCCCACGCCCTGCTCACCGACGGCGCCGCGACGGTGACGGTGCTCGACGTCGACGGCACCCGGGCCGGGGACCTCGCCGCCCGCCTCGCCGCGACGTTCGGCGCCGGGCGGTCCGCCGCGGCGCCGACCACCGAGCTCCCCGACGTCCTGGCCGGCGCCGACGGCCTCGTGCACGCCACCCCGACCGGCATGGCCGAGCACCCGGGCCTGCCCGTCGCGCCCGTGCTCCTGCGGCCCGGGCTCTGGGTGGCGGAGATCGTCTACCGGCCGCTGCGGACCGCGCTGCTCGACGCCGCCGATGCCGCCGGCTGCCCGACGCTCGACGGCGGGCTGATGGCCGTGCACCAGGCCGCCGACGCCCTGGCGCTGTTCACCGGCCGGCGCCCCGACGCCGCCCGCATGCGCCGCCACCTGCAGGAGCTCGTCACCGAACCCGGGGAGGACCACCGTGCCGGCTGACCCGCGCACCGCCGTCGCGACCGTCTGCCTCTCGGGCGCGCTCGAGGACAAGCTCGCGGCCGCCGCCACCGCGGGCTTCGGCGGCGTCGAGATCTTCGAGCCCGACCTGGTCGCCTCGCCGATGTCGCCCGGCGAGATCCGCCTGCGCTGCGCGGACCTGGGCCTGTCGATCGACCTCTACCAGCCGTTCCGCGACTTCGACTCCACCGACGACGACCGCCTCGCGGCGAGCTACCGGCGCGCCGAGCACAAGTTCGGCGTGATGCGGGCGCTCGGCACCGACACCGTGCTCGTGTGCTCCTCGGTGGCCCCCGACGCGGTCGCCGACCCCGACCGCCTGGCAGGCCAGCTGCACGGCCTGGCCGAGCGCGCCGCCGACCACGGCCTGCGGCTGGCCTACGAGGCGCTCGCCTGGGGGCGGCACGTCGACACGTGGGAGGCGTCGTGGGACGTGGTACGCCGCGCCGACCACCCGGCCCTCGGGCTCTGCCTCGACAGCTTCCACGTGCTCTCCCGCACCCCCTCCCACACCACCGAGGTCGACGGCATCGCCGACGTCCCCGGCGACAAGATCTTCTTCCTGCAGCTCGCCGACGCGCCCGTGCTGGCCATGGACGTCCTGCAGTGGAGCCGCCACCACCGGCTCTTCCCCGGCCAGGGCGGCTTCGACCTGCCCCGCTTCCTCGCCGCCGTGCTGCGCGCGGGGTACGGCGGGCCGCTGTCGCTCGAGGTGTTCAACGACGTCTTCCGCCAGGCCGACCCGGTGCGCACCGCGGCCGACGGTCACCGCTCGCTGCTCGCCCTCGCCGAGGCGACGGCCGCCGGGGGCCCGGGCAGGGGTGTCGGCGTCGACCCGGTCGGCGGGCCGGCCCCGGACGTCGCGGGGACGGCGTTCGTCGAGATCGCGACGTCCGGCGACGAGCCCGCGCTCGACGACACGCTCACCGCGCTCGGCTTCGCCCGGACCGGCCGGCACCTGACCAAGCCGGTCGACCGCTGGGAGCAGGGCCGCGCCCGCATCCTGGTCAACCGCTCCGGCGAGCACGCGACGGGCATCGGCGCCCTCGCGGTCGAGTCCGCGGACCCGCCGGCGGCGGCCCGCCGCGCGGCGCGGCTCGGTGCGCCCGCCCTGAGCCGGTCGCGCGGCCCCGCCGAGGCCGACCTGCCCGCCGTCGCCGCCCCCGACGGGACGGCGCTGTTCTTCTGCCGCCCGGGCACGGACGCCGAGTGGACCGGGGACTTCCGGGCCACCGGCGAGACCGCGGAGGGGATCGGGGTGAGCGCCGTCGACCACGTCGGGCTCGCGCAGCCCTTCGACCACTTCGACGAGGCGACGCTGTTCTACCGCGCGGTGCTCGGCCTGCAGCCGGGCGGCGTCGGCGAGTTCGCCGCCCCGTTCGGCCTGGTCCGCAGCCGGGCCCTCGCCGACCCGGCGCGCCGCGTCCGCCTCGCGCTGACGGTGTCGCTGCTGCGCCGCGGCGAGTGGGCCCCGGGGGTGCCCGAGCCGCAGTACGTCGCGCTCGCGGTCGACGACGTCGTGGTCGCGGCCCGCGCCGCCCGGGACGCCGGCGCGCCGCTGCTGGCCGTCCCGGACAACTACTACGACGACCTCGCGGCCCGCGTCGACCTGCCGCCCGACCGGCTCGCCGCGTACCGGGAGCTGGGGGTGCTGCACGAGCAGGGCCCCGACGGCGCCTACCGGCAGGTGTGCACCGAGGTCCTCGCCGGGCGCCTGTTCCTCGCCCTCGTCGAGCGCGTCGGCGGCGAGGACGGGTACGGGTGGGCCGACACCCCGGTGCGCATGGCCGCGCACCGGCGCCGGCGCCTGGCGCGGCGGCGGCTCGCCCCGGCCTGAGACCCGGCCCGAGACCCGGCCCGAGGTTGCCCGCCCCGGTCCGGGCCGGGTGGGATCACCGGCGTGGGCCGCTCCAGCACCGCTCCCGGCCTCGCGATCGCCCTGCTCTCCGGGTTCTCGTTCGGCCTGGCCGGGCCCTTCGCGGCGTCGCTGCTGGCCGCCGGGTGGTCGCCGCCCGCGGTGGCGCTGGGCCGGCTCGCCGGGGCGGCGGTCCTGCTCGCGGTGCCGCTCGGCGTCGTGCTGGCCCGCGGGTGGCGGCCGCGCGCCGGGCACCGGCGCGCCGTCGTGGTCTACGGGCTGGTGCCCCTGGCCGGGGCGCAGGTCTGCTACTTCAGCGCCGTCGGCCACCTCTCGGTGGGCGTCGCGCTGCTCATCGAGTACACCGCGCCGGTGCTGCTGCTGGGCTGGACGTGGGCCCGGACCCGCGCCCGCCCCCGCCCGGCCACGCTGGCGGGCGCAGCGCTGGCCGCAGCCGGCCTCGTGCTCGTCCTCGACGTCGCGCGCGGCGCGGCCGTCGACGTCGTCGGGGTGCTGTGGGGCCTCGGCGCGGCGGTGTGCCTGGCGGCCTACTTCCGGCTCTCCGCGCTCGTCGGCGGCGACGGCCCGCCCGCCCTCGTGCTCACCGCGGGCGGCGCGGTGGTCGGCAGCGCCGTGGTCGCGCTCGTGGGCGTCGCCGGCCTGCTGCCGCTCACGGCGACGACCGCGCCGATCGACCTGGCCGGGTGGACCGCACCGTGGTGGGTCGGCGTCGTGGGAGTCGCCGCGCTGTCGACGGCGCTGGCCTACCTCACCGGCATCGCGGCCGTGCGGCGGCTGGGCTCGCGGCTGGCGTCGTTCGTCGGGCTGTCCGAGGTGCTCTTCGCCGTCCTCGGCGCGTGGTGGCTCGTGGCCCAGCGACCGACGGCGACGCAGGTCGCGGGCGGGGTGCTCGTCGTCGCGGCCATCGCGCTGATCCGGTGGGCGGAGCCGCCGGAGACCGTCGCGTGAGCGCTCACTGCAATACCGCGCGGATCACGAGCAGCGCGGTGTCGTCGAGGGCGGCGCCCGCGGCGTGGGTGTCGACCGCGGCGAGCACCGCGTCGGCGGTGGCGTGCCCGTCGACCTCCGGGCCGAGGCCCGCGAGGACGCCGAGGAGCCCCTCCATCTCGAACTCCGCGCCACCGGCCGGGCGGGCCTCCGTGACGCCGTCGGTGTAGAGGACCAGCCGGTCGCCGAGGTCCAGCGTGATCTGCTCGAGCGCGATCCGCGGCTCGGGGCGGACGCCGAGCGCGCGGCCGCCGGCCTCGAGCACGGTGAGCGACCCGTCGCGGCGCTGCAGCACCGCCTCGGTGTGCCCCGCGCTGGCCAGGCGGACGTCGAGGCCGGGGGCGTCCGCGCGCGGGGAGAGGCCGGCGTAGGCCGCGGTGACGAAGCTGGCGCGCTGGTCGAACCACACGTGCAGCACCCCGTGGAGGGCCGCGAGCACCGAGGCCGGGTCGTCGTCGGTGTGGCCCAACGCCCGCACGGTCGAGCGCGCCAGCGCGGTGGTGCGGGCCGCCTGCGGGCCCTTGCCGCAGACGTCGCCGATCACCGCGCCCCAGCCGGCCGGGGTGGGGAAGAGGTCGTAGAAGTCGCCGAGCACCGATCCGCCGGTGCCGGGCCGGTAACGGGCGGCGACCTCGACGCCGGGGAAGGCCGGGAGGCGCGCGGGCAGCAGGCTCTCGCGCAGCGTCGCCGCCAGCTCCTCCGCCTCGGCGGCGTGCTCCTCGGCGAGCTGCGCCAGCCGCTGGGCGTCGACCGCGAGCTGCTCCGACGTCGCGGCCTGCATGCTCGCCGACCGCGCCTGCTCGCGGTAGTAGCGGGCGGCGGCGCCGGCCTCCTGCGCCTGCTCGCCGGCCTCGCGGGCGAGGCGACCGGCCTCCTGTGCCTCGTGGCCCGACATCGCCGCACGCCGGTCGGCGTCGCGGCGGCCCGCCCGTGAGTCCGCGAGCGCCGAACGCAGCGCGACCTCCCCGGTGGCCGCCTGGGCCAGGGTGGCCAGCACGTCGCGGTCGTGGCTCGACCAGGAGCGGACGTCCACGTCGATGGCCCCGAGCACGCCGATCACGTCGCCGGCCGGATCCAGCACGGGGCACCCGGCCCAGGCCCGGCCCTCCGCGCCAACCGGCTCGGCGGGCAGGCGCACGCGCGGGTCGGCGCGGACGTCGTCGACCCAGATCGGCGCCTCCTCGGCGACGACCACCGCGCACCAGGAGCGCCCGAGCGGGGTGCGTTGCTCGCCGGGACCCGTCCCGCCGACGCCCGCGGAGCCCGGGTCGCCCGCGTCGTCGACGCTACGGCGCACCACGTGGTCGTCCTCGATGAGCCAGACGCCGCCGACGTGCGCGCCGGTGAGGGAGCGGGCGAGGCGCGCCAAGCGGTCGAACGCGCTGTCCGCATCGACGTCGAACAGCCGCGCGCGCGACGCCGACCACACCGACGTCTGCGTGCCCGCCTCGATCCCCATGCACCCGCTCCCCCTCGGTCGCCACCGTTGCGCCCCCATGATGGTGCCCAACCGGAGTTCCCGACATCACCGGTCGTACCGGATCGCGCTGCGCGGAGCGCCGAAGGGGAGGATGGTTGTAGGAACAACCATCCACGACGGAGGAGCACCATGACCGAGGCCGGTCGCCTTCCCCTGCTGCAGATCATCGTCGCGAGCACCCGCCCCGGACGCGTCGGCGAACCGATCGCGCGGTGGTTCGCCGGGTACGCCCGCGAGCACGGGGCGTTCGACGTCGAGATCGTCGACCTCGCGGACGTCGACCTGCCGATGTTCGCCGAGCCCGAGCACCCCCGCTTCGGCCGGTACACGCTCGACTCGACCAAGGCGTTCAGCGCCACGATCGCCCGCGCCGACGCGTTCGTGATCGTCCATCCGGAGTACAACCACAGCTACAGCGCGGCGCTGAAGAACGCCCTGGACCACCTCAACCAGGAATGGGCCGGCAAGCCCGTCGCGCTCGTCGGCTACGGCGGGGTCGCCGCGGGCGCCCGCGCGACCGAGGCCCTCTGGCCGGTGCTGGTGGCCCTGCGGATGGTGCCGGTCGCGGCCAGCGTGCCGATCCCGTTCGCGGGCCAGCGCGTGACCGGGGAGGGCGCCGAGCGGGTCTTCGACGCGGCGCCGGAGACCGAGACCGGGGCGAAGGCCGCCCTCGACGGCATCCGCGAGTGGCTCGGCGACCTGGGACTGCGCGGGACCGGAGCCCGCTAGGGTCGGATCCCCGCGACGGGGAGGGCCGACCACGTGATCTTCATCGTCATCAGCATCGACGTCCGACCGGACAGGCGCGACGACTTCCTCGAGGGCGTCACGCGCTACAGCGCCCAGGTGCGCGACGAGCCGGGGAACCTGCACTTCACCTGCTACGAGAGCGTCGAGCAGCGCGACGAATTCGTCGTGGTGGCCAACTACGTCGACCAGGCCGCGGGCGAGGCCCACGTCGGGTCGGCGCACGCGCAGTGGTTCTTCGGGTGGCTGCCGTCGGTCGTCTCGCGGGTGCCGACGATCGTGTACCAGGAGCTGGGCGAGGGCGTCGGCTGGACCGAGATGGGCGAGGTCGCCGCGCACATGTGATCCCCGGCCGGGAGGATCGCCCCGTGCAGGACCGGCAGCAGCGGGGACGGGTCGGGCGCTGGGCGCGCCGCGCCGGGGTCGCCCTGCTGGTGCTCGTCGGGCTGGTGCTCGCGGCCTCGGGGGCCTATCTCGGGTGGGACCGCCTCGACCCGGTGCGGCTCGACGTCCCCCGGCCCGGGTTCGACGTCGACGCCGCCGGCGTGCGCACCCACGTCGAGCACTGGCCGGCGGCGCGCCCCTCGGGCCGCCCGCCGCTCGTGCTCGTGCCCGGGTTCGCCGAGTCGACCTACGTCTGGTCGCGGGTCGCGCCGCTGCTGGCCGCGGACCGCGACGTCTACGCCTACGACGTGCGCGGCTACGGGTTCACCGACCGCGTCCCGCCCTACGACCTCGCCGCGGACACCGACCAGCTCGCCGGCCTGATCGCGGCGCTGCGGCTCGACCGGCCCGTGGTCGTCGGGCACTCGTCCGGTGTCGCGATCGCCCTGTCCCAGGCGCTGCGGGACCCGGCCTCGGTGGCGGGCGTCGTCGCGGCCAACGGTGACGGCACGCCGTACTTCGGCGACGACCGCACGAGCAGCGGCGGCGGGGCCCGGTGGCTGCTCCTGCCCCCGGTCGCGCCGGCGATCGTCACCGCGGTGGTGCGGCACCGCGCGCCCATCCGCGCGATCGTGGCCCGGCAGTGCGGCCCCGGCTGCCCCACCGACGACGCCGCGATCGACCGGTGGCGCGCGCCGTTCCTCGAGCCCGGCGGCGTCGACGCGCTGGTCGCCATCGGCCGCCGCCCGCTGATCGGCCTCACCGACGCGCAGGAGACGCAGGTCGCCGTGCCCACCGCCGTCCTGTTCAGCAGCGAGGACGGGAGCTTCACCCGGCCGCAGGCGCAGGCCACGGCCGCGCGCCTGCGCACCGACCGCGTCGCCGAGCTCAGCGGCGCCCGCCACCTCGCGCTGCTCGGCGAGCCGGAGCGCTTCGCCGCCGCCCTGGTCCCGCTGCTCGACGGGATCGCCCCCACCGTCCCGTGATCCCCGCGATCCCCGCCACGCAGGGTGTTCGCCGCGGCGTCCGGAGCTGGCAGGCTGGACCGGTGCTGTCGGCGGCCGGGGACCAGGCGCCGGCGGGCCCCCCGGGCGGGGGGCCCGCCGGCGGTGCCCGCGTGCGCCCGGAACCGTCGCCCGACGAGCCCCGGCCCGTGGCGTGGGCCCGCGGCCTCGGGGCCATCCAGGAGGCCGAGCGGCTCGGGTCGTGGCGCGTCGGCAGCGAGCACCTGCTGCTCGCGACGCTGCTCGATCCGGTGGTGCGGCGGCTGCTGTTCGAGGCCGGTGTCGACGTCGGGCTGCAGCGCCGCATCGGCCGCCCCCTGCGCACGGGCATCGGCGCCCCGCCGGGCATCCTGCCGCGCACCGCCGAGATGGCGCTGAGCGACGGCGCCGTGCGCCTGCTCGCGACGCTCGAAGAGCGGACGCGCACCGACGCCGCGCTGGCCGGATGGGTCCGGCCCGACCACACCACCGACCCGCAGGGGCGCAGCATCGTGCGCCGTCACCTGCTGGTGACGCTGCTGGACGACGCGGAGCCCGGCGCGGCCCGGACCCTGCTCGACGAGCACGGCGTCGACACGCACGCGGGCTGGCTGGCCGAGCGTCTCGTGGGGCGGGCCTGATGTCCGACGAGGAGCTGATCGTCGAGTTCGCCCTGACGCGCCTGGACCACCCCGGGCTGGACCTCGAGGAGATCGCGGCGCTCGTGGTCCGGCGGATGGGGCCGGACCGGATGCTGACGTTCGCCGAGCAGAACCTGGCCGACCGCGGCGAGCTGCGCGGCACGGCCTTCGCGTCGGCCGTCGAGCGCGTCGTGCGCGTGGTGCTGGCACTGCGCGACGCGAGCGATTGACCCTTACCGCACCAGCGACCGCAGCTCGGCCAGCACCGCCCGCTGCACCTCGGCCAGCGAGCGCTCCTCGCCCTCGGCGATCCAGGTCGCGAAAGCCACCCGGAACACCGCGACCCCGCTCTCGGCGGCCAGGGCCGCGGCCGTGGGGTCGACGCCGCGCTCGCGCAGGCCGCGCGTCATGGTCACCGCGAGGCCCGAGAGCTTGAGCAGCTCGCGCTCCTGCAAGCCCGGGTCGGCGTCGATGACGCCCTGCCGGGCGCGCGACCAGGCGCGGCGCTCGTCGGGGAAGAACCCGGTGGCCGCCTCGAGCGCGGCGGCGACGATGGCCATGGGGTCGGTCTCCGCCGACCCGGCGATGCCCGTGACGAACAGGCGCTCGAACTCGTCCTGGCCGGAGAAGAGCACCTCGCGCTTGTCGGCGAAGTGCCGGAAGAACGTCCGCTCGGTGAGCCCGGCGGTGGCCGCGATCTCGGCGACGGTGGTGCCGTCGAAGCCCTGCGCCGCGAAGCGCTCCAGCGCGGCGGCCTGCAACCGCTCCCGCGCCCCGGGCTGCCATCGGACCATGCGCACAGCGTACTGATGGCAGTGCCTGACATCAGGAGCTACAGTGATGTCAGTACCTGACATGAGCGCCGGTGAGGGCAGAGGAGGCCACGCGCCATGCGTGTTTTCGTCACCGGAGCCAGCGGCTGGATCGGCTCCGCCACCGTCGACGAGCTGCTCGCCGCGGGTCACGACGTCGTCGGGCTCGCCCGGTCCGACGCGTCGGCGTCCGCGCTCGGGGCCAGGGGCGCCACCGTGCTGCGCGGCGACCTCGACGACCTCGAGAGCCTGCGCCGCGGCGCCGCCGAGGCCGAGGGCGTCGTCCACCTGGCCAACAAGCACGACTGGGCGAACCCGGCCGAGTCGAACCGCGCCGAGCGCGTCGCCGTCGAGACGCTCACCGGCGTGCTCGCGGGGTCCGACCGGCCCTTCGTCCTCGCCGGCGGGGTCGCGGGGCTCGCGGCGGGGCGGCCGGGCACCGAGGCCGACCCGTCGCCGGCGATCGGGCCGCAGTCGCCCCGTGGCGGCACCGAGAACCTGGCGCTGGCCTCGGTCGACCGCGGCGTGCGCGCGGTGACCGTGCGCTTCGCGCCCACCACCCACGGCGACGGCGACCACGGGTTCGTCGCGATCATCACCGCCGCCGCCCGCCGCCACGGCGTCTCGGGCCACGTCGACGACGGGACGACGCGCTGGTCGGCGGTCCACGTGTCCGACGCGGCGCGCCTGGTCCGGCTCGGGCTCGAGCGGGCGCCGGCCGGGTCGCGGCTGCACGCCGTCGCCGAGGAGGCGATCCCGAGCCGCGACATCGCCGCGGCCATCGGCGACGCCCTCGGCGTGCCCGTGACGTCGGTGCCGCGCGCGCAGGCCGTCGAGCACTTCGGCTTCATCGGCACGTTCTTCGGGATGGAGATGGCCGCGTCGAGCGACTGGACCCGCCGGACGTTCGACTGGACGCCCACCGGCCCGGGCCTGCTCGCCGACATCAAGGCCGGCGCCTACCGTCACGCCTGAGGCCGCTCCCGGTCGAGGAAGCGCCGCATCGCGGTGCGCGGCGCGTCGGTGGTGAACGCGTCGGCGAACTCGGCGACGCTGGCCCGCGCGGCGTCGGCGACCGGCACGCCCTCCCACGCGCGCAGCAGCCGCTTCTGCTGCACGAGCACCGCGCGCCCGAGACCGGCGAAGTGCCGGGCGTGCCCCTCAACGCGCTCGTCCAGCGCGCCGAGGGGCACGACGTCGTCGACGAGGCCCCAGGCCAGGGCCGTGCCGGCGTCGACCGGCGTGCCGGTGAGCAGCATCCGCGACGCCCGGCCGTGCCCGACCAGGCGCGGCAGGAGCGCCGCGTGGATCACCGACGGGATGCCGACGGCGACCTCGGGCATCCCGAGGCGCGCGTCGTCGGCGGCGACGCGCAGGTCCGCGCACATCGCGAGCTCCAGCCCGGCGCCCAGGGTCCAGCCGGGCAGGCGGGCGACCACGGGCACCGGGAAGAGCCGCACCGCCTCGCACAGCCGCCGGAGCCGGTCGATGAACACCGCGGCCGTCCCCGGGTCCAGCTCCGCCATCTCGCCGACGTCCGCGCCGGCGACGAACGCCGCGTCGCCGGTGCCGCGCAGCACGAGGGCGCGCAGGTCGTCGCGGTCGGCCCACCGCCGCACCACGTGCAGGAGGTCGGCGACCACCGGCGACGAGAGGACGTTGGCGGACTTCGCCCCGGTGATCGTGAGCGTGGCGACGCCGGCGTCGTCGACGTCGGTCGCGGCGAACGGCCCGAGCCCGCGGGTCATGCGGGACTCGGTCACCGACGGGTCGCTCGGCAACGGCTGGCGCTCGCCGGTGGGCGTGAAGCCGCGGCGCTCGTAGCACCGGCGGGCCCGCGGGTTCCCGTCGACGACCCACAGCGCGATCCGCACCGCACCGTCGTCGCGGGCCCAGCCCAGCACGGCGTCGACCAGGTCGTCCGCGACACCGTGGCCGCGCTCCGCGGGCTCGACCCACATGCCCACGAGGTGGCGGCCCGCCGGGTCGTCCGGCTCCGGGATCCCGCAGGCCAGCCCGACCGCGCGGCCGTCCCGCTCGGCGACGAACCACGCACCGGCCAGCCGCGCCCGCCACGCGTCCTCGTCGAGCTCCTGCTCCCGGGCCGGGGTCGACGCGAACGCGCCCGGCGCGTCGGCCAGCGCGCGCAGCCGCAGCGCGCGCGCCCGCCGCCACTCCCCGGGGCGCAGCCGGCGGACGGTGGTCACGGCATCGATCACGCCGCCGGCGACACGATCTGCACGAGGTTGCCGCAGGTGTCGTCGAAGACGGCCATGACCACCGGGCCGGCGTCGGTCGGGGGCTGCGTGAACACCACGCCCCGCGCGGTCAGCCGCTCGTGCTCGGCCGCGACGTCGTCGACCGCGAACTGCACCAGCGGGATGCCGTCCTCGGCCAGCGCGTCGCGGTAGGGCTTGACCGCCGGGTGGCCGCCCGCCGGCTCGAGCAGCAGCTCGGGCCCGTCGGGCGCCTCCGGGGAGACGACCGTGAGCCACGCGGCCTCGCCGAGGGGGATGTCGTGGCGCTTCGTGAAGCCCAGGACGTCGGTGTAGAACGCCAGCGCGGCGCGCTGGTCGTCGACGAAGATGCTGGTCAGCTCGATCCTCACGAGGTGTCCCTCCCGCTGGCGGGCCAGCGCGCGGTGATGGCGGCGAGCGGCTCGCCGCGGAAGTAGTGGAACTTGGAGCGGCCGCGGCGCTCGGTCACCACCAGCCCGGCGTCCTCCAGCACGGCGAGGTGCTGGGAGATCGCCTGGCGGGTGGAGCCGAGGCCGTGGCGGGTGACGAGCAGGCCGCAGATCTCGAAGAGCGTCTGCCCGTCACGGGCGACCAGCTCGTCGAGGATCCGGCGCCGGGTCTCGTCGTCGAGAGCCCGGAACACGTCGGCCACGGCGGCAGGATAGGCAAGCAACGGCTTGCCTATCAAGCGGCCTCAGCCGGTGACCGGGTGCGACCCGTCAGCGGCCTTCGGCACGAGCACCTCGCCCTCCAGACCGTCCGGGTCGCGGTAGAACATGCTGAACGCCGCCCCGAAGTCGTTCACGGTGCCGTCGGAGGCGCCGTGGGCGACCAGCCGCTCGCGGATCGTCGCGAACGCGGCGTACGACGACGCGTGCAGCCCGACGTGGTCCAGGCGCCCGCGGTGCCACATCGGCGTCTGCCGGTCGGCCTCGTCGCTGCTCGGGACGGTGAACACGTTGAGCTCGGTGTACGGGCCGATGCGCACCACCGTCATCGTCTCCTCGCCCTGCTGGCCGTGCGGGCGGGTCGGGCCGACCTCGGCGTCGAACACCGCCGCGTAGAACGCCCCGAGCCGGGCGGGGTCGCGGGTCAGGACGGCGATGTGGTCCACGCCGGTGAGCAGCACCGGACGACGGTAGCGCGATGCCCTAGCGTCAGGCGGCGTGTACGACCCCACGGGGCTCACCGTCCTCGTCCTGTTCGGCGTCGTGATCCTCGCGCTCGCGATCATCGCCGCCCGCACCGGCGCCAACACCCCGGTGCTGCTCACCCTCGGCGGCGTGGGGCTGGCGTTCGTGCCGGTCACCGCGGGCCTGCGCGTGCCGCCCGAGCTGGTGGTCCTGCTGTTCCTGCCGGCGCTGCTCTACTGGGAGGCGCTGACGACGTCCCTTCAGGAACTGCGCCACGACCTGCGCACGCTCGTGCTCTCGTCGGTGTTCCTCGTGCTCGCGACGGCCGGTGCGGTGGCCGTGGTGGCCCACTACGGGCTGGGGCTGGGCTGGCCGGTCGCGTTCGTGCTCGGGGCGATCGTTGCGCCCACCGACGCCACCGCGGTGACCGCCGTCGCGCGCTCGCTGCCCCGCCGCCCGCTGACGATGCTGCGCGCCGAGAGCCTGGTGAACGACGGGACGGCGCTGGTCGTCTTCTCGGTGGCGGTGGCCGTCGCGATGGGCCAGGAGGAGTTCCGCCCGCTCGACGCCCTCGGGGACTTCGCGATCTCCTACCTCGGCGGCATCGTCGTCGGGCTCGTCGTCGCGGGGCTCGCGATCCTCGCTCGGCGGGCCGCCGACGACTCGCTGCTCTCCAGCGTCATCAGCGTCCTCACGCCGTTCGTGGCGTTCCTGCTCGCCGAGGAGATCCACGCGTCCGGGGTGCTCGCGGTCGTGGTCTGCGGTCTGGCCGTCAGCCGCGTCGGCCCGCGGATCATCAGCGCCCGCACGCGCGTTCAGTCCCACTCGTTCTGGCAGGTCACGACGTTCCTGCTGAACGCCGCGCTGTTCGTGCTCGTCGGGCTGCAGCTGCCGCGGGCGCTGACCGGCGTCTCCTCGCGGTCGCTCGCCGCGGCGCTCGGGGCCGCGGTGCTCGTCGCCGCGGTCGTCGTCGGCACGCGGATGGCGTGGTACTACACGATCCCGTACGTCATCCGGACGCTCGACCGCCGCGTCGCCCAGCGCGCGCGCCGCATGGGGGCGCGGGCGCGCCTGCCGCTGGGCTGGTCGGGGTTCCGCGGGGCGGTGTCGCTGGCGATCGCCCTGGCCGTCCCGCTGACCACCGTCGACGGCGCCCCCTTCCCGGACCGCGACCTGCTCATCGTCGTGGCCTGCGGTGTCATCCTCGTGACGCTCGTCGGGCAGGGCCTCACGCTGCCGTGGGTGATCCGCGTCGCCCGCTACCCGCCCGACACGCGGTTCGACGAGGAGCTGGCCCTGGCCCGGCGCCGCACGCTGGACGCCGCCCTCGAGGTGCTGCCCCGCCTCGCCGCCGAGCAGGACGTCCCGGACGCCCTCGCGCGCCGGGTCCGCGTCGAGCACGAGCACCGCCGCCACGTCCTCGACCCCACCCACGGCGGCGACGACGACGCGCTCGACGACGCGATCGAGGACGTCGCGGTCGAGAACGCGCTGCGCATCGCGATGCTGGACGAGCGGCGCCGCCAGCTGTTGCACCTGCGCGACCAGGCCGTGATCGACGACAGCGTCGTGCTGCGCGTGCAGGCGGAGCTCGACAACGAGGAGCTCGGCCTGCGCGGCGCCCCCGGTCCGGAGTGAGACCGGGCAGGATCACCGGGGCACACACGGGAGGTCTGGCATGGGTCCGTCGATGGTGGTCGTCGGCGCGGTCGACGGCGGGGGCGGCGACGCGGCGGTCGCCGCGGCCCGGATCGGTGTCGACGTCCGGCTCGTCGGCGCCGTCGGCGCGGACGCCGGCGGGCTGCTCGACGGGCTGCGGCGCGAGGGCGTCACCGTCGACGACGTCGTGGTCACCGAGAGCGGGCACCTCGAGGCCCCGCACGTCCGCGCCGTGGTCAACGGCGTCGCCGAGCTCGGCGCGGTGCTCGTGACGTGCGAGGTCCCCGCCGCGGCGATCGCGGCCGGGGTCGGCACGGCGACCGGGCTGCGCGTGCCGGTCGTCCTCGACCCGGCGCCGGTGGTGCACACCGTCGTCGGCCTGTTCGACCTGCACCCGGTGCTGACGCCGAACGCCGGCGAGCTCACCGAGCTGCTGCGCCTCGGCGGCGGCGAGCGCGCCGCGGCGCCGGCGTCGACCGCGGCGGGGGCGGCGACGCTGCACTCCTGGACCGGCGCGCCGGTGGTCGTGACCCTGGGCGCGGAGGGCGCGCTGCTGGCCGCCGAGGGCCGCGTGCGGCGCCTGCCCGCGCACGACGCGCCCGTCCGCGACGCCACCGGTGCCGGCCACACCCTCACCGGGGTGCTCACGGCCGGCCTCGCCGCCGGGCAGGAGGTCGAGGACGCGCTCGTCGTCGCCACCGTCGCGGCGGGGCTCACGGCCGCCGCTCCGGGCGGGCGCGACGCGATGCCGACCGGGGACGCCCTGGCCGCGGCACTCGACGAGTAGTGCAACTCTCTGGTTGCACCAATTCCCCCGATGTGCAACTGTCATGTTGCACACCACGGGACGGGAGAACGCCATGGGCACCGACGTCATCGAGCGCGAGATCGTCATCGCGGCCGCCCCGGAGCGGGTCTGGCCGCTCGTCGCCGAGCCCGGGTTCTGGGCCACCGACGACGAGGACGCCCGCGGCCGGCAGGCGGTGGCGGGCGAGTCGCTGGTGGTCCGCCACTCCGAGCACGGGGGCTTCCCGGTGTCGGTCGAGAAGGTCGACCCGCCCCACTACATCGCCTACCGCTGGGTCAGCGCCTTCCCCGGCGAGCCCCTGCGCGAGGACACCGCGACCCTGGTGGAGTTCACGCTGACCCCCGAGGGCGACGGCACCCGCCTGCGCGTCGTCGAGAGCGGGTTCGGCGCCCTCGCGACCACCGACGAGAACCGGGAGAACGTGATCACCGACCACACGGGAGGGTGGGAGCACTGCCTCACCGTGCTGGCCGAGCGGGCGGCGTGACCACGACGGACCGCCCGGACGCCGACCTCGTCGACGGTGTGCTCGCCGCCCTGGCCGACCCGACCCGCCGCGAGCTGCTCGACGTGCTGTCCGGCCGCGGGCAGGCCACCGCCACCACGATCGCCGCGGAGCTGCCGGTGTCGCGGCAGGCCGTCGTCAAGCACCTCGCCGTGCTGGACACCGCCGGTCTCGTCGAGAGCACCAAGGTCGGGCGCGAGGTCCGCTTCTCGGTGCGCCCCGAGGCGCTCGACACCACCGCGCGCTGGATGGCGGCCCTCGCCGCCGACTGGGACCGCCGCCTCGGCCGCATCAAGCGGCTCGCCGAGGCCGCGGAGGCTGCAGCGCGCGACGCGTGAGGGGGGCGCTCAGACCTGCGAGCCGTCGCCCGTCGTCTCGCTCACGAGCCAGCGGGCGACGTCGACGAGCTTCATGTTGGTGTGCTGCGAGCTCTGCACGAGCCGCTGGAACGCCTCGCCGTCGCCGATGCCGAAGCGCTCGATGAGGATGCCCTTCGCCATGCCGATGACGTCGCGGGACGCGACCGCCCGGTCGAGCTGGGCGACGCGGCGGGCACCGCGCAGCGCGAGGCCGGCCTGGTTGGCGAAGAGCGCCCCCAGGACGCGGTCCTCCTCGCCGAACGCGTGGGCCCGATGGCTGAACAGGTTCAGCGAGCCCGCCCGGGAGCCCTCGGTGAACAGCTGGAACGACAGCGAGCTGTGCACCCCGAGGTCGAGGGCGCGGCGCGCGAAGTGGGGCCAGCGCTCGAGCTCCTCGGCGAAGTCCGCGACGGAGACCATCTCCTCGTCGTAGATCGACTCCACGCACGGGCCCTCGGTGTACTCGGCCTGGACCTGGTCGAGCTCGTTGACCACCTCGTCGGTGGTCGCCGGCGACGTGATCTTCCCCCGCTCCTCGAGCAACAGGACACCGGCCAGGTCGGTCGCCGGGGAGGTGTCGACCGCCGCCGACAGCACCAGCTCCAGCGTCTGCTCGACCGTCGACGAGGCCGCGAAACGGCGTCCCGTGGACAGGAACTCCCGGAGTCGTGCGTCGTCCTCGGCGAACACCATGCTGCGTCCTCTTCCGTCGCGCGGGTCCTCCTCACCATGCCGTCTCGTCGACACGGGCCACCGGCCACAGGCTACGGCGCGGCGCGATCCGGCGGCGCACGTCCACGACGGCGCTCGGCGTCCCCGCGGCGTGACGTCCGCGTGACGACACTGCGGCCACCGGCCACCCGGGTGGCCCATCACGACGCCGTGGGGCCGCTGGGACAGTGACCCGACGTGACGTCCGTCGTGGGCGTGCGGGACACCAGCGCAGGGGGTGCGCCATGACCAGGTTCATCACGTTCTTCAACTACACGGAGGAGACGTGGGCCAAGATGATCGTGAACCCGAGTGACCGGCTGGCCGCCGTGCGGGCCGCCGCGGAGTCGCTCGGCGGGACCGTCGACACGCTGTACTACATGTTCGGCCGCAGTGACGGGTTCGTGATCAGCGAGGTGCCCGACTCGACCTCCGCGGCGGCGTTCTCGATCGCCGTGACGGCCTCGGGCGCGGTCCGCGACATCGAGACGCACGAGCTCATCGCGCCCGACGACCTGCCCGCCGTCCTCGGCAAGGCCGCCACCGCCCAGGGCACGTACCGCCCGCCGGGCAGCTGAGACGCGCGCGACCGCCGACCCCTCAGCGGGGCCGGCGGTCGCGGCTGCAGGCCGTCAGCGCCTCGAGCATCGGGGCGAGACGGTGTCCCTCGGCCGTCAGCACGTACTCCGTGCGCGGCGGCCGGGTGTGGAGGACGCGGCGCTCCATGAGCCCCGCGTCCTCCAGGTCGGCCAGGCGCGCCGCGAGCGTCGCGGGCGGTACCTGGCCGAGGGCCTGCTCGAACTCGGAGAACCGGACCGCACCGAGGTGCGCGGCGTAGAGCACCGAGAGCGACCACCGTCGCTCCAGCAGCGCCGCCAGCGCGCGCACCTCGGGCGGTACCGGCTCCCGCGAGCACATGTCAGGCCGCCACCTCGAGTCCCTGGACCGGCTCCGTCGCCGGCTCCAGGGCCACCTCGAGGACCTCGCCGATGGTCATCGACGGGTGGAACTCCAGCTGCCCGGCGACGTCCGCGGGGACGTCGTCGAGGTCGGCCCGGTTGCGCTCCGGCACGACGATCTGCGTCAGGCCCGCCGCGTGCGCGGCCAGCACCTTCTGCTTCACGCCGCCGATCGGCAGCACCCGGCCCTGCAGCGTCAGCTCCCCGGTCATCGCGACGGTGTGCCGCACCGGGCGGCCGGTCAGCAGCGAGACCAGGGCCGTGGCCATGGTGACGCCGGCCGACGGGCCGTCCTTCGGGATCGCGCCAGCGGGGACGTGCACGTGGAACGACCGTCCCGCGAACGCGTCCTCGGCGATGCCCAGCTCCGCGGCGTGCGAGCGCACCCACGACAGGGCGATCCGGGCCGACTCCTTCATGACGTCACCGAGCTGGCCGGTCAGGACCAGGCCTTCCTCGCCCTTCATGGAGGCGGCCTCGATGAACAGGACGTCGCCGCCCGCGCCGGTCACGGCCATGCCGGTCGCGACGCCGGGCACCGCGGTGCGCTCGACGGCCTCGGTGAACACCCGCTGCCGGCCGAGGTGCTTGCGCACGACCTCGGTGTCGACGACCACACCGGCGGATCCGGACGCGATCTCCGTGGCGATCTTGCGGGTCAGCTTGCCCAGCTCGCGGTCGAGCTGGCGGACGCCGGACTCGCGGGTGTACTCGGACACCACGAGGCGCAGCGCCGACTCGTCGGCCGTCACGTCGTCGACGGTCAGGCCGGCCGACGTGATCTGCCGCGGCAGCAGGTGGTCCCGGGCGATGGCGACCTTCTCCTCGACGGTGTAGCCGTCGAAGGAGATGACCTCCATGCGGTCGAGCAGCGGGCCCGGGATCGTGTCCAGCTGGTTGGCCGTCGCCAGGAACACCACCTGCGAGAGGTCGATCTCGACGTCGAGGTAGTGGTCGCGGAACGCGTGGTTCTGCGCCGGGTCCAGCACCTCCAGCAACGCGGCCGACGGGTCGCCGCGCCAGTCGGCGCCGACCTTGTCCACCTCGTCCAGCAGGATCACCGGGTTCATCGTGCCCGCGTCGCGCAGCGCCCGCACCAGGCGGCCGGGCAGGGCGCCGACGTAGGTGCGCCGGTGACCACGGATCTCGGCCTCGTCGCGGACACCGCCGAGCGACATCCGGACGAACTCGCGACCCATCGCCCGCGCGACCGACTCGCCGATCGACGTCTTGCCGGTGCCCGGGGGCCCGACCAGCGTCAGGATCGTCCCCGACTTCTTGTCCTCCTCCACGCCGCGGTCGCGGCGCAGCTTGCGGACCGCCAGGTACTCGACGATGCGGTCCTTGACGTCCTCGAGGCCGGTGTGGTCGGCGTCCAGGACGCCGCGGGCGGCCGTCGGGTCCAGCTGCTCCTCGGAGCGCTGCGCCCACGGCAGGGCCAGCAGCCAGTCGAGGTAGGTCCGGATCATCGACGACTCGCCGGACTGCTCGCCGCTGCGCTCGAGGCGGGCGAGCTCGCGCTCGGCCTGCTCGCGCACGTGGTCGGGCATGCCGGCCTCGGCGATCTTCGCGCGGTAGTCGTCGCCGGAGCCGGCGTCGTCACCGCCCTCGCCGAGCTCCTTGCGGATCGCCTCCAGCTGGCGGCGCAGCACGTACTCGCGCTGCTGCTTGGCCGCGCCGGACTCGACGTCCTCGCGCAGCGACTTGCGCACCTGCAGCTCGGCGAGCCGCTCGCGCTGCAGGCGCAGGGCCAGCTCGAGGCGCTCGCGCACGTCGAGCGTCTCCAGCACCGACACCTTGTCGTCGTAGGCGATCTCCGGCGCCCAGCCGGCGGTGTCCGCCAGCGCGCCGGGCTCGTCGATGCCGCGCAGGAAGGCGGCACCGCGTCCCTCGTCACCGCGCAGCTCGAGGACCTCCTCGACCACCGCGCGGTACGTGCTCTCCAGCTCACGGATCCGGCCGTCGCGCTCCGTGCTGTCGGGCAGGGGCGTCACGTCGACGCGCAGGTGGCCTGCGCCGTCGGCACTGCCCGTGCCGGCCTTCCCGCGCTGCACTCCGGTGAGCTGCACGGCGGTGACGCCGTTCGGCAGCCGGGTGCGCCCGGCGACGTCGGCGATCGTGCCGACGGAGGCGAAGCGGCCCTCGTGGCGCGGGACGAGCAGCACCTGCTCGTCCTGATCGACACCGACCTCGGCGGCCGGCACCACGACGGTCATGCCCGGGAAGATCACGTTGTCGTCGACGGGGACCAGCAACAGCTCGGTCATCTCGTCACCCCATCACTCGTGCTCGGTAGCAGCTACAAGTGTTGAAGTGGCTACGATATTCCGGGCCGGCGCGACCGGCGGGCGGCCACGTCGGCGGCGGCGCGGTCGGCGAGGCGGTCGAGGTCGAGCGGCACCGTCCGCCCCGCCGCGCGGGCGTGCGCGACGGCGCCGTCGACGAGCCGGGCGAGGCGGTCGGCCACCTCGTGGTCGACCACCCGCACGCGTCCGGGCGCGACGACGGCCGAGCGCTCGTCGCCCGGGTCGAGGCGCAGCGACACCGCGACGAGGTCCGCGCCCGTGTGCTCGGAGCGCCGCAGCTGCACCACGGACGGCAGTGTCGCGACCTCCGGGACCCGGCAGGACCCGCCGCGCAGGTCGTCGCCGAGTGTTCGCCGGCACGTCACCGACGTCGCAGCTCGACCGCGCCCTCACGGTCGATGTCGATCTCTCCGGTGACCGTGAGGGCGGGGTGACCACGTCCGTGGCCTTCCCGCGCCGCCGCCCCGAGCGCCATGCTCGCCCCCGTGGACGGGTCGGTGCGGTGGAGCGACGACGACCTCGCGCGGTTGACCGTCGAGGAGCGCGCGGAGCTCGTGCGGCGGGTGGTGGCCGTCGGGGCCCCGGCGCCCCCGCCGCCGCACCGTCGTCGCCGGTTCCTGCTCCTGGCGTCGATCGGCTCGCTGGTGCTCGTGCCGTGGATCGGGTTCCTCGCGGCGACGCTCCCCCACCGCTACGAGGCGCGGCACTGGACCCTGGCCTGGGTCGGCTTCGACGTCGTCCTCCTGGTGGGGCTCGCGACCACCGCCTTCATGGCGTGGCGCGGCCGCCCGGCGGTGGTCTTCCCGGCCCTGGTGACGGCGACGCTGCTCGTGTGCGACGCGTGGTTCGACACCACCACCGCGCAGCGCACCGACGTGGTCGTCAGCGCCCTCTCGGCGCTGCTGCTCGAGCTGCCGATGGCCGCGGTGCTCGTCGCCGCGGTGGTGCTGGTGCACCGGCAGAACACGGTGACGCCGCGCCCCGCGTCGGAGCCCGGGCGTCGGCGTCGGTGGCGCCGCCGGTAACGACGAGCACAGCGAGGCGATGGCTTGGTCATGGGGGCGCGCCGACGACGAGACCGATACGACGAGCTGATCGCGGCCGGACGATTCGAGGAAGCCACCGCGTGGAGGCATCGCCAGATCGACGCCCAGGTCTACCGCCATCGCCGAGGCTTGCTCGAGTCGCTCATGATCGGTCAGCGCCGATCTCGCTCCGCTCCGGGCGCCGGTGAGATGGCGGCGATGCGGGACCTCCAACGAGAGCTGCAGCGAGACCTGGAGAAGCACCCCGAGTTCGCGAACGAGGAGCTCCTGCGACAGCTCGCTCCGACCCGTTGGGAGACGTTCGTGGACTGGCTGCGCGGCCGGTCGGCCGAGAGGCTGGAGGAGTGACCACCGCGACGCTGGACTGGTACGGGTGCGCGACGTTCCGCCTGCGCACCGCGGAGGGCCTGACGGTCTTCCTCGACGCCTACCTCGACCGCGTCCCGGACGCCGAGCAGAGCGGTGTCGGGGTCGACGACGTCACCGCGGCCGACTGGATCCTCGTCGGTCACAGCCACTTCGACCACCTCTGGGGCGCCGAGCGCATCGCGCGGCGCACGGGCGCGACGGTGGTGGGGTCCTACGAGTCGGTGCGGGTGCTCGCCGGGGCCGGGGTGCCCGAGGAGCAGCTGGTCGCGGTCGCCGGCGGGGAGCGGGTTCGGCTCGACGACGCCACGACCGTGCGGGTGCTGCCGAGCCTGCACTCGTGCGTGTGGTCCGCGCAGCCGATGCCGCCCGCGGACGAGGTGTGCCTCGGCGAGGTGGGGCTGACGCTGCAGGACCGCACCGAGCGGATGCGCGCGCTGTGGGCCGGGTTCGACGCGATGGGCGACGACGTGAAGGCCCACCTCGCGGCCGCCGCGCTCGGCGAGCGCGGCGACGGCGGCGCGCTGGTGTTCGTGCTCGAGACCTCGGAGGGGACGCTGCTGTTCCAGGACAGCATCGGCGCCTGGAGCGGCGTGCTCGCCCGCGAGAGCCCGGACGTCGCGATCCTCGCCGTGGCCGGGCGCGCCAACCGCGACGGCGAGCCCGTGCAGGGCACGACGGCCGGCTTCGTCGCCGAGGAGGCCGCGGCGCTGGGCGCCCGGACGGTGATCCCGTGCCACCACGACGACTGGCTGCCGGGCTTCTCGCGGCGCATCGACACCGCGCCGATCCGCGCGGCCATCGGGGAGGCGGCACCGGGGACGACGCTCGTGGACCTCGGCTACGCCGACGGCCACCGTCTGTTCTCCCCGCCGTAGTCAACGTATAGCGGGCCCCCGGTCTTGCGGCAAGACCCGGGTGGGGGCGCACCCTGTCCCGCCGTCGGGGAGATCGGGCGGGACGGGGGACGCGCGTGCGGGTGGACGTGGACGGGGACCTGGGCACGGAGCAGCGGTACCTGGCGGGGCTGTACGCGCGGCTCGACGCCGAGCGCGCGCGGGCGGGGGCCGAGCACACCGCCGCGCTGGCCGGCGACGGCGAGCGGGCGATGGACCGCGACGTGCGGGTGCGCGCGACGGCGCGGCGGATGAGGCAGCTCGACGTCGCCGACCACGGCCTGTGCTTCGGGCGGCTGGACGCGCAGGACGGCGAGCGCCGCTACGTCGGGCGGATCGGGCTGCGCGACGAGCACGACGAGCCGGTGCTGATCGACTGGCGCGCGCCCGCGGCGCGGCCCTTCTACACCGCCACCGGCGCCCACCCCGAGGGCATGCGGCGGCGCCGGCAGTTCCACACCCGGGCGCGGCGGCTCGTGGGGATCACCGACGAGGTGCTCGGGCGGCCCGGGGAGCCCGGCACGGACGATCACGGCGACGCGGCCCTGCTCGCGGCCGTGAACGCCCCGCGCGGCGAGGGCATGCGCGACATCGTCGCGACGATCCAGGCCGAGCAGGACGAGATCATCCGGCTGGACCACCCGGGCGTGACGGTCATCGAGGGCGGCCCGGGGACCGGCAAGACGGTCGTCGCGCTGCACCGCGTCGCCTACCTGCTCTACACGCAGCGCGAGCGCATGGAGCGCCACGGCGTGCTCGTGGTCGGGCCCAACCCGGCGTTCCTGCGGCACATCGGGCGCGTGCTGCCGTCGCTGGGCGAGTCCGACGTGGTGGTCACGACCCCCGGCGACCTCGTGCCCGGGCGCCACGTCACCGCCGAGGACCCGCCGGCGGCGGCCGTCGCGAAGGGCTCGCTCGCGATCCTCGACGTGCTCGCCGCGGCGGTCGCCGACCACCAGCGGCTGCCCGCGGAGCCCGTGGCCCTCGAGCTGTCCGACGTCGTGGTGCGCCTCGACGCCGCGACCGCGGGATGGGCGCGCGAGGAGGCGCGGGCGAGCGGGCGGCCGCACAACGAGGCCCGGGCGGTCTTCACCGAGATCGTCACCTACGTGCTCACCGAGCGGGCGGCGTCGCGGGTCGCGCGCGGGTGGGTGACCCGCGACGACCGGGACGCGTGGGCCGACCTCACCCGCGACCTGGCCGACGAGCTCCACGCCGACGCGGCGTTCACCGCCGCGCTCGACGCGCTCTGGCCGGTGCTCACGCCGGAGGGGCTGCTGGCCGGGCTCTACGCCGACCCCGACCGCCTGCGCGCCGCCGGCGCACTCCCGGCGCTCTTCCGGTCGACCGGGGACGCGTGGACCGTCGCGGACGTCCCGCTGCTCGACGAGCTGGTCGACCTGCTGGGCCGCGACCCGGCCGTCACGCGGGAGCAGGAGCGGGCGGCCCAGGCCGCCGAGGCGCGGGAGGCGGCGTACGCCGCCGGGGTCATGGAGATCCTCACCCTCGACCGCGAGGAGCTCGACGAGGACCTCGGCGTCACCGTCGACGACCTGACCCACGCCGGTGTGCTGGCCGAGCGGTTCGACGAGCGCGACACCCGCGACCTCGTCGAGCGCGCCGCGGCCGACCGCGACTGGACCTACCGCCACGTCGTGGTCGACGAGGCCCAGGAGCTCTCGGAGATGGACTGGCGGGTGCTGATGCGGCGCTGCCCGAGCCGGTCGTTCACCGTCGTGGGGGACCTCGCGCAGCGCCGCTCGCCCGCGGGCGCGCGCTCGTGGGACGCGGTCCTCGACCGGTACGTGCCGGAGCGCTGGGCGTACCGGTCGCTGACGATCAACTACCGGACCCCCGCGGAGATCATGGCGGTGGCCGCCGCGGTGCTCGCGGGCTTCGCCCGCGAGGTCACACCGCCGGAGTCGGTGCGCGCGAGCGGCGTGCGGCCGTGGGCGCTCCGGGTCACCGACGACGAGCTGCCCGCGGCGATCGCGGCGTTCGTCCGCGACGAGGACGGTCGCGAGGGGACGAGCGTGGTGATCGGGCCGCCCGGGACGCCCGGCGCGGTGCCCCCGTCGGGCACCAAGGGGCTCGAGTTCGACGCCGTGCTGGTGGTCGACCCGGACCGCATCCTGGCCGAGGGCCCGCGCGGTGCCGCCGAGCTCTACGTCGCGCTCACCCGCGCCACGCAGCGCCTCGGCGTCCTGCACCGCGGCCCGCTGCCGGCTGCCCTCGCCGGGCTCGCGCCCGCCCCGGAGCCGCTCAGGTCGTGCGCAGGCGGGCACCGCCGCGCGGGCGCAGGGTGACACCGGAGTCGAGCAGGAGCTTGCGGACGTGCCCGAAGCTGCGTCCGGTGTCCGCGCTGAGCCCCATCAGGCTCTCCCCGGCCGCGTAGCGCTCGACCAGGTAGCGGGCCAAGGCCGCGCGATCCCGCCCGCGTGCTGCCCGTGAGTGTGCTCCCCGTGACACCGTCGTCTCCGGCACCCGGTTCTCCTCCCGCCGACTGCGGGCGACGATAGGCACGCCGGGGCGCGCGGTTCACGAACTGTTCGGGATTGAGACATGCTCTCGCCGGTGAGTGCCCTGTGGCCCGAGCCCCCGCCGCCCACCGACGCCGACGTCGCCGCGCGCCTCGCGGTCGAGCGCCACGGCCACGTGCTGCTGATGCGGATGCAGCGCACCGACAAGCGCAACGCGATCGACCGGCCGATGACCGCCGCGCTCGACGCCGCCCTCGATCTGCTCGAGGACGACCCCGACCTGCGCTGCGGCGTCCTCACCGGTGGTCCCGACGTCTTCTGCGCCGGCACGGACGTCGCCGTGGGTCCGGGGGCGCCGACGCCGCGCGGCGGGAACTACGGCGTCGTGGCCCGGCGGCGGACGACGCCGCTGGTGGCGGCGGTCGAGGGCATCGCGTTCGGGGGCGGGTTCGAGATCGTGCTGGCCTGCGACGTCGTCGTGGCGTCCACCGCCGCGCGGTTCGGGCTGCCCGAGGTCGCGCTGGGTCTCGTGCCCAACTGCGGGGCACTCTTCCGCGGGCCCCGGGCGCTGCCGCCCGTGGTGGCCCGGCAGCTCCTGCTGACCGGCGACCCGATCGACGCCGGGCGCGCCCACGGGCTCGGCCTCGTCGGCGAGCTCGTCGAGCCGGGCCGGGCGCAGGAGCGCGGCCTGGAGGTCGCCGAGCGGGTGGCGCAGCGCTCCCCCGTGGCGGTGCGCGCGACGCTGGCCGCGCTGGGGCGCCTCGAGGGCGACGCCGACGCCGCGGGCTGGGCGGCCACCGACGACGCCGTCGCGCGCGTGGTGGACAGCGAGGACCGCGCCGAGGGCATCGCGGCGTTCTTCGCCAAGCGACCGCCGGTGTGGCCCGGCCGGTGACTCAGCAGCCGGGCGGGGCCCCGCCCGACCCGTCGGTGAACGCCGGCGCGCACGGGGCCCGCCGCGGCGTCCCGAGCGCCCCGCCGCCGGGGGTGTCGGGCCCGTTGTTGGTGACCACCGCGAGCCGGCCCATGAGGTCGCGCATCTCGCCGCTGTCGATGTCGGGGAACTCGCGCACCGCCGTCGACTGCACGTCGATCGAGCCCTCCGGCGAGCCGCCGCTCTCGTCGACGACGTAGCCGCCGTAGGTCTGCAGCGCCTGCGCGACCGCGCGGACGTCCGGGCTGGTGATGCCCGAGAGGTCGACGTCGGGCGGCAGCGCGAGCAGCGTCCCCATGTTCACGTCGGGGTCGCTGCCGCCGTACTTGCGCTCGTAGCCGGAGTCGGCCTTCACCGCGGGCCACCGGTGGCCGCCGTTCTCCGGGGAGCAGCTCGTGTCGCAGGGCAGGCTGAACTTCAGCGCGTGGCGGATCGGCGCCGAGCCGGTCAGCTCGCCCTCGCGGATCGTGCCGCCGATGCCCGACAGACCCGAGCCGCCGTGGCAGCCCTCGGTGCCGCGGCCGGTCAGCGACATCGGCGGCCAGCCGTGGTCCCAGCTCGGGTCGCCGCCGCGGTCGAGCTGCAACGGCTGGCCCTGCACGACCGTCGTGCGGTCCGGGGTGTCGAGCAGCAGCGTGGAGCAGTTGTTGTAGCTGCCGTCGGCGTGCAGGTCCGGGTCGACGAGGACGGTGCCGCCGGGGTCGCCGTCGAGCGGGCGGGCGGGCGCGTCGGGGTCGACGGAGATGTTCTCGACGTCGGGGTAGAGCGAGCCGATCTGCAGGTCGACGGAGCGGTACTGCGCGCCCGTCGCCAGCGGCAGGTTCCAGATCGAGTCCCAGGCGAACGGCCGCGCGTACACGTCGCGGACGTCCTCGGGACCGGCCTGCGCGGCGGACACCGGCCCGGTCGCCCGCGCGCCGCCCCCGCCGGTCGAGCACGCGGCGGCCACGAGCACGACGACCAGGAGGGGGATCACGAGCAGCGGGCCAGGCGCCCGCCGGCGGATCACGACCGAGATCACCTGCGCAGCATGTCCCCTCCGTCGTGAGACCGCTGTTCCGGGGCCGGTCGTTGACGCCGGGCCGACCCTGCGTGCATCGTCTCGTACAACGTACGAGCCCGTGTCACCCGCCGTCACCACCCCGGAGCCCGCCGTGACCACTCCCCCGCCGTCCGTCGAGTACCTGGTCGTCGGCGCCGGCACGGCGGGGTGCGTCCTCGCCCGCCGGCTGCTGGACCACACCGACGGCCAGGTCCTGCTCCTCGAGGCCGGCGGCTCGCCCGACGACGTCCCCGCCACGCGCACACCGAGCCGCTGGGTGGAGAACATCGGCGCCCCGCACGACTGGGGCTACTCCTACGCCCCCGAGGAGGCGCTCGGCGGGCGCACGCTGTTCCTGTCCAGGGGCAAGGCGCTGGGCGGCTCGGGCAGCACCAACGCGCTGGTCTGGGTCCGCGGCCACCGCGACGTCTACGACGGCTGGGCCGCAGGCGGCGCGGACGGGTGGGGCTTCGACGACGTCCTGCCGGCCTTCCGCCGCAGCGAGGACTGGCAGGACGGCGCGTCGGCGCACCGCGGCGCGGGCGGGCCCGTGCGCGTCGAGCGGACGACCGACCTGCACCCCGTCGGCGAGGCGCTGGTCGAGGCGGGCGTCGCGTACGGCATGCCCCACCTCGACGACATCAACGTCCCCGAGCCCCTCGGCGCGGGGCCGATCAACATGGACGCGCGCGGCGACGAGCGCTCCAGCACCTGGACCGGGCACCTGCGCCCCGTCCTCGACCACGAGCGGCTCACGGTGGTCACCGGCGCCGAGGTGACCGGCCTGCGCCTGGAGGGCGGGCGCGCCACCGGCGTCACGTACGTCCGCGACGGCGTCGCGACGACGGTGCGGGCGAGCCGCGAGACGATCCTGTGCGCGGGCGCGATCAACACCCCGCGCCTGCTGCTGCGGTCGGGGATCGGGCCCGCCGCGCACCTGCGCGAGGTCGGCGTCGAGCCCGTCGTCGACCTCCCCGGCGTCGGGGAGGAGCTGCAGGAGCACCCGATCATCGCCGGGCTGTGCTTCGAGGCCGACGGGGCGCTGCCGCCGCCGCGGCACAACCTCGAGGGCAGCATGGCGTTCTGGCGCAGCAGCCCGGACGCCACGGTCCCCGACCTGACCTTCGTGTCGGTGCAGATCCCCTACGTCTCCGCCGAGGTCGCGCAGGCCTTCCCGCCGCCCGCGAACGCGTTCTGCCTGGCCCCCGGGGTGATGACGGTCCGCAGCCGCGGCCGCCTGCGCCTCACGGGCCCCGGTCCCGACGACGCGCTCGACATCCGCTCCGGGATGCTGTCGGACCCCGCCGACCTCGAGGCCGCCGTGCGCGGCGTGGAGATCGGGCTCGAGCTCGCCGACCAGCCGGCGTTCCGCAAGCTCATCGCGCGCCGGGTCGCGCCGGGCCCGGACCTGCGGCGCGAGGCCCTCACCGACTTCGTGCGGCGAGCCGCGATGCCGTACTTCCACCCGGCGGGCACCTGCGCGATGGGCCGGCACGAGCGCGCCGTCGTGGACCCCGAGCTGCGGGTCCACGGCGTCGAGGGCCTGCGCGTCGCCGACGCGTCGGTGATGCCGACGATCCCGTCCGCCAACACCAACGCCCCCACCGCGATGATCGCCGAGCGGGCCGCCGAGCTGCTGCGGTAGGGCCAGGATGGCCGCCGTGACCGGGGACGACGGCTACCTGCTCGCCAACGCCGCGAGCGAGGCGGGACGGCGCTTCGCGGCGCTGGGCGCGCTGTTCGACGACGCGACGCTGCGCCACCTCACGGGGCGGGGCCTCGCGCGCGGCCGGCGGTGCTGGGAGGTCGGCGCCGGGGGCCGCGGCGTCCCGGACCGGCTGGCCTCCGTGGTGGGCCCGGAGGGGCTCGTGCTCGCGACGGACATCGACACGTCATGGCTCACCGATCCCGCGCCGCGGGTGCCGTTGCGGGTGCTGCGGCACGACGTCGGCGCCGACCCACCGCCGGCGCACGACCTGGACCTCGTGCACGCCCGGCTCGTGCTCACCCACGTCCCGGCCCGCGACCGGGCGCTGGCCGCGATGGTCGCGGCCCTGCGCCCCGGCGGGTGGCTGGTCGTCGAGGAGGCCGACCCCGGCCTGCAGCCCCTGCTCTGCCCCGACGAGTACGGCCCCGAGCAGGTGCTCGCGAACCGGTTGCGCCACGGCTTCCGCACGCTCATGGCCGGCCGGGGCGCCGACCTGGCGCTCGGCCGCACGCTGCCCCGCCGGCTGCGCGGGCTGGGGCTGGCCGGCGTCGGGGCCGACGCCTACTTCCCGATCACCGACCCGGCGGCGGTCGCACTGGAGGTCGCCACGGTCGAGCAGATCCGCGACCGGCTGGTCGGCGGCGGGATCGCGACGGCCGCCGAGGTCGACGAGCACCTCGCGAACGTCGCCGCCGGGCGCGTGCCCGACCTGGCGACGTCGCCGATGGTCACGGCCTGGGGTCAGCGCTCCCCGGGCAGCCCGGGGTGGTAGTCGTTCGCGACCTGCTCCGCGGCGAGCGCCGCCGCGACGTCCGGATCGTGCTCGGCCACGACCGCGGCGGGCTCGACGTCGACCGGGTCGGCGGGCAGGGACGGGTGCACGGGCTCCATGCCCCCATCGTGCGGCAGCGTCAGTGGCAGGGGAAGCCGAGGAAGTGCCGGGCGTCGTGCACGAGCTCGTGGATCACCGAGGTGTTGCCGAACACCGACGTCGCGCCCTCGTCGATCCCGAGGAAGTAGTAGATCAGCAGCCCGACGACCAGGGCACTGAGCAGCCACGGCAGCGTCGCGGACGCGGGCAGGGCGACGGCGGACGCGCGGGTCTTCGCGGTGGCGACAGCAGAGCTCACGGGGCTCTCCTCGAGGACGGCCGGGCCGGGACGGTGCCGGCCGAGCACACCGCACCGGACGCCGACGCGTCAACAGGTGCCGACAGAACGCCTGGTGATAACGTCGGGCCATGGACGGGCGCGAGGACGACGCCTTCGACGCGCTGTCCGACCGCGTCCGCCGCCGGATCCTCGCGGTGCTCGGCGAGGACGGCGAGCTGTCGGTCACCGACATCGCCGCGCGCGTCAGCAGCGTGGGGCGCACGACCGTGTCGACCCACCTGCGGGTGCTGCGCATGACAGGGCTCGTCCGCGAGCGCCGCGAGGGCCGCAACCGCTACTACTCGCTCGACACCGAGGGCGCCGTCCGCGACGCCTTCGTCTACCTGCAGACGATCCTCGACCGGGCGGTCGGGGACCTGCACACCGGCGACGGCGTCGGCGCCTCGTCCCCCGACGGCCCGGCCCGCGAGGGCGGTCGCCGGACCGGCTGACCTCCCGGCGGGTGGACGCGCATGCACACGACTGCCAGCACCACGACGGTGGCCGCCGAGCGGACGGTGGAGCTCGCCCCGGACGAGGCGTTCGCGCTGTTCGGGACGCCGCGCGCGGGGAGCTGGCTGTTCGGGGCGCGGTGCGACGGTGTGTGCCCCGGCGCCACGGTCAGCCTGCGGCTGCCGCTGGACCCGGACGGCACCGGCCCCGGCGTCGACGTCCTCGGCCGGCTCGCGCGCGTCGTCCCGGGCGCGCTGCTCGAGGTGGAGCACACCCAGCCGTGGCGGGGCCGCCTGGCCGTCCGGTTCGTACCCGCGGGCCGGCGCCGGACCCGCGTGCGGGTGCGGGCCGACGTCCCGCGCGAGGGCGTCGACTGGCTGCTGCACCGCCGCGGCCTGCCGCTGCCCGAGCCGCCCGACGACGGCGCGCTGCGCCTCGGGGCGATCACCACGGCGTCCGGTACCGGGGCGGTCTACTCGGTGTCGGCCGAGCTCATGGCCGAGCTGGCCGTCGACGAGGTCAACGCGGCCGGCGGCGTCGCGGGGCGGCGGGTCCGGCTGCTCACCGCCGACGACGCCACCGACGCCGAGCAGGCCGCGCACGAGGCGGCCCGGATGGCGCGGCTCGGCTGCCGCGCGGTGTTCGTCAACAGCACCTCGGCGAGCTTCGACGCGGTCCGGCGGCGCCTCGAGCACACCGGCGTCCTCGTCGTCCACACCGTGATCAACGAGGGCGGGCGCTCGTCGCCCACCGCCGTCCGGTTCGGCGAGCGCCCGCACGCCCAGCTCGACGCCCTGATCGGGCCCGAGCCGCCCGCCCGGTGGTTCCTCGTCGGCCAGGCCTACGTGTGGTCGTTCGGCGCCCACGCCGCCGCCCGCCGGGCCGTGGAGCGCGCGGGGGGCCACGTGGCCGGCGAGGCGCTGGTGCCGCTGGGGACGACCGACTTCGACGCGACCGTCGAGCGCGTCCTGGCCTCCGGCGCGGACCGCATCCTGTCCACGCTCGTCGGCGCCGACGAGGTCGCGTTCGAGCGCCGCTGCGCGACCGCCGGCGTGCGCGAGCGCGCCCGCACGATCTCCCTCGTGCTCGACGAGTCGACGCTCGCGCACATCGGGCCCGACGCCGCGACGGGCCTGCGCACCGCGCTCGGCTACTTCCAGGACACCGCGCTGCCGGGCAACGCCGCGCTGCTCGCGCGCTACCGCGACGCCTTCGGCCCGTGGGCGCCGCCGGTGACCGCCCTGTCGGAGGGCATGTACGAGGCGATCCACCAGTACGCCCGCGTGCTGCACGCCGACCCCGACGCGGACGCCGCCGCCCACGGGCGGGCACTCGTGCAGGGGCGCTCCGGCACGGCCGTCGGGGCCCGTGACCTGCTGCGTCCCGCGCTCTACGTCGCCGAGGCCGGGCGGGACGGGCTCGAGATCGTCCAGCAGGTCACCGCTCGTTCACAGGACCGGAACACGTGGATGCGTCAGTGATCATTGACGGGTGCGGTGGTCGTTCCTAGGGTTCGGTGCGACCCACGCCACACCGGAGGAGGAGCACCCATGGCGTCTCTGCCGCTGCCCGACCACGACGCCCTCACGTCCGTCGCGTCCGGGTACGGGCTCGGCCTGTCCGCCGACGAGGTCGCGGAGTACGCCCCGGCGGTGGAGGGCCTGCTGGGCTCGTGGCACGTGGTCGAGGAGCTCTACGCGGCCGAGGCGCCGGAGGTCCCGCAGCGTGCGTGGACGCGTCCCGACCGCGCGGACAACCCCTACAACGCCTGGTACGTCCAGACCTCGATCACCGAGTCGTCCACCGGGCCGCTGGCCGGGCGCACCGTGGCGGTGAAGGACAACACCGCCGTCGCCGGCGTGCCGATGACCAACGGCTCGGCGACGCTGGAGGGCTTCGTCCCCAGCACGGACGCGACGATCGTGCGCCGCCTGCTCGACGCGGGCGCGACCATCACCGGCAAGGCCGTCTGCGAGGACCTCTGCTTCTCAGGCGCCTCGATCACGGCGAACACCGGCGACGTCGAGAACCCGTGGGACCCGAGCCGCACCGCGGGCGGCTCGTCCAGCGGCAGCGCCGCGCTCGTCGCGGGCGGTCGGGTCGACATGGCGACGGGCGGCGACCAGGGCGGCTCGATCCGCATCCCGGCCGCGAACAGCGGGCTCGTGGGGCACAAGCCCACCTGGGGCCTCGTGCCCTACACCGGGGCGTTCCCCATCGAGTTCACGATCGACCACGTCGGCCCGATCACCCGCACCGTGGGCGACGCCGCGCTCATGCTGTCGGTGATCGCCGGCCGTGACGGCCACGACCCGCGCCAGCCCGCCGACCTGCGTCCGGAGGACTACCTGGGCGCCCTGGAGCAGGGCGCCCGGGGCCTGCGGGTCGGGGTGCTGCGCGAGGGGTTCGGGCTCCCGGAGTCCGAGACCGAGGTCGACGACACCGTCCGCGCGGCCACCCGCACCCTCGCCGAGGCGGGCCTCGACGTCCGCGAGGTGTCGGTGCCCTGGCACCTGCACGGCCCGAAGATCTGGGACGTCATCGCCACCGAGGGCGCCACCGCCCAGATGATCGAGACGTTCGGGTACGGCCTGAACTGGAAGGGCCGCTACGACCCCGAGCTGATGGACCACTACGGCCGGCGGTGGAACGACGACCCCACCGCGTTCTCCCGCACCGTGAAGTTCGTGCTGCTGGCCGGGCGGCACGCCCTCGACAGCACCCACGGCCGGCACTACGCGATGGCGCAGAACCTCGCGCCGAAGCTCGCCGCCGCCTACGACGACGCGCTCGCCGACGTCGACGTGCTCGTGATGCCGACGCTGCCGCAGCGCGCCACCGTCCGGCCCGACCGCGACGGCCCCGTCCTCGACACCCTCGGCCGCGCGCTGGAGATGCTGGCCAACACCGCCCCGTTCGACGTCACCGGCCACCCCGCGTGCTCGGTGCCCGCGGGCCTGGCCGACGGGCTGCCCGTCGGGATGATGATCGTCGGCCGCCAGTTCGACGACGCCACCGTGCTGCGCGTCGCCCACGCCTTCGAGCAGGCCGTCGGCGGCTTCCCCGCCCCGGCCAGCACCCCCGCCGCGATGGCCTGACCTCTTCACACCCGACGGAGGCACTCAGTGAACGGCATCCACGACCTCGGCGGCCGCGACGGCATCGGCGCCATCAACCCCACGCCCGAGGAACCCGTGTGGAAGGCGGAGTGGGAGAAGCACGCCCACACGTTCTTCCCGCTGGCCTTCCGCGCCGGGTTCTTCGGCGTCGACCAGTTCCGCTTCGGCATGGAGCTCATCGAGCCGGTCCACTACCTCACCTCGCCGTACTACGAGCACTGGCTCGAGTCGGTCATCTACCACGGGGAGCGGGTCGGCCAGCTCGACCGCGCCGAGGTGGAGGAGCGCTACCGCTACTACCTCGAGAACCCCGACGCCCCGCTGCCCGAGGGCAAGGACCCCGACGGCGAGCTGGTCGCCTTCCTGGAGGCCGCGATCCCGGCCGGCGTCCCGGCCGGTCGCGACACCGGCAAGGCCCCGAAGTTCGCCGTCGGCGACCGCGTCACCGTCGTCGACGACGCCCCGAAGGGCCACACGCGCAAGGCGGGCTACATCCGCGGCAAGACGGGCGTCATCGAGCTCGCCCACGGCGAGATGATCTACCCCGACACCGCGGGGAACAACCTGGGCGAGGCGCCCGAGCACGTCTACACCGTCCGCTTCACCAACGAGGAGCTCTGGGGCGCCGAGGAGGCCGAGCCGAACGGCTCGGTGACCTTCGACGTCTGGGAGCCCTACATCGTCCCCGCGAGCTGAGAGGCGCCGACACCGTGAGCGCACCCCAGAAGGTCACTGCCGATCACCAGGCGGAGATCGCCGCCCGGGTCAAGGCCGTCGAAGCCATCATGATCGAGAAGGGTCTGATGACCACGGAGGCGGTCGACCGCCTCGCCGAGATCTACGAGAACGAGGTCGGGCCGCAGCTCGGCGCCAAGGTCGTCGCCAAGGCCTGGACCGACCCGGAGTTCAAGGAGCGCCTCCTGGCCGACGCCAGCAAGGCCTGCTCCGAGCTGGGCATCGGCGGGCTGCAGGGCGAGGACATGGTCGCCGTCGAGGACACCGACGACATCCACCACGTCATCGTCTGCACGCTGTGCTCCTGCTACCCGTGGCCGGTCCTGGGCCTCCCGCCGAACTGGTACAAGATGCCGCAGTACCGCGCCGCCATGGTGCGAGCGCCGCGGCGGGTGCTGCGCGAGGAATTCGGCTACGACGTGCCCGAGTCGGTGGAGATCCGCGTCTGGGACTCCAGCTCGGAGCTGCGCTACTGGGTGCTGCCGCAGCGCCCCGCGGGCACCGAGGGTCTGTCCGAGGAGCAGCTCGCGGCGCTGGTCACGCGCGACTCGATGATCGGCGTCGGGGCCCCGAAGGCCGCCGCGTGAGCAGCCCGGGCCCGCTGGTCCGGGACGAGACCGAGCTCGGCGAGGCGCGCCGGCGCGTCCAGGACCTCGTCTACGGGCTGCCCGGGGGTGACGGCCAGGCGTCGTTCCGCGAGCCGTGGGAGCTGCGCGCGTTCGCCCTGGCCGTCGCGGCCCACAACGCCGGGCAGTACGAGTGGTCGGAGTTCCAGCTCTCGCTGATCGCGTCCATCCAGCAGTGGGAGCGCGACGGCGCCCGCGAGGGCAGCGAGCCGTGGAGCTACTACGAGCACTGGCTGACCGCGCTCGAGACGGTGCTCGCCGGCAACGGTCTGCTCTCCGAGGCCGACCTGGACGAACGCACCCGCACCGTCCTGGCCACCCCGCGGAACGCGAACCACCACGAGGCGCACCGCGAGCCCGTGGCCATCGACCCGGCGGTCAGGTAGCGAGGCGCACGGGCAGCGACGCCCACCCGCGCATCGTGTTGTTGAGGTGACGCCGCGGCGTGCCGGCGGGCTCGAGACGCTCGACCCGCCGGGCCAGCGCCGTGAGCAGGGCCTCGGCCTCGAGGCGCGCGACGTGCTGTCCGACGCACTGGTGCAGGCCCATGCCGAAGCCCACGTGCCCGGACGGGTCGCGATCGAGGTCGAACGCGTCCGGGGCGGCCCAGCGCCGCGGATCGCGGTTGGCCGACCCGAGGAACATGAGGATCTTCTCGCCCTCGGGCACGACGGTGTCGCCGATCGCGACGTCGACGTCGGCGACGCGGAAGAACGTCTGCACCGGCGACTCCCAGCGCACCGCCTCGTCGAACGCGACCCGGGACAGGGCCGGGTCGGCGCGCAGCCGGGCCCACGCGTCGGGGTGCGTCGCGAAGGCCGAGAGGCAGGCCCCGAGGCCGTGCACCGTCGTGTCGACCCCCGCCGAGAGCAGGGAGCGCACCACCAGCGGGGCCTGCTCGGGCGTGATGTCGCCGCGGTCGGCCGCCGCCCAGATCTGCGCGCCGAACCCGCCCTCGGCGAGCCGGTCGCGGGCGCACTGCTCGGCGACCCACCCGGCGTGCTCGGCCAGCGTCGGCGTGCCCTTGGCCACCAGCTCGTTCGGCGGGCCGAAGGCGTTGAACAGGTGGTCGCCGTAGGGCAGCAGGTGCTCGCGGCCCTCCCGGGCCAGCCCCACCGCGTCGGGGAACACGCGCAGCGGGAACGCCTCGGCGAGCGCGGACATCGCGTCGATCTCGGGCCCGTCCGCGAGGACCCGGTCCACCAGCTCCTCCGCCGCCGCGCTCCACTGCCCGCGCAGCCGGCGCAGCGCGCGCGGCGACAGGATCGGGGCGAGCACCGCGCGGGGCGCGTCGTGACGCGGCGGGTCGGTCTCGAGCAGCAGGCTCGGCGGGCGCCACGGCTCCTCGTGGCGCCAGTTGGCGAGGCCGACCCCGTCGCCCGACGGGAAGCGCTGCCAGTCGACGAGGGCGGCGCGGACGTCGGCGTATCGCCCGAGGGCGTAGACGCCGTGAGCGGTGAGGTGCACGACCGGGCCCGCCTCGCGCAGGGCGGCCTGGAACGGCAACGGGTCGGCCAGGACCTCGGGCGAGAACGGGTCGACGTCGGTGATCGGGGGTGCCGTCGCGGTCATCGGGTGCTCCTAGAGGTCCAGCACGAGGCGGTCGGTGCACGAGCGCGAGACGCACGGGAACATGCAGTCCCCGGCGGCGCGCTCGTGGTCGGCGAGGATCGAGTCGCGGTGGTCGGGCACGCCGGCGAGCACCCCGGTCTCGCAGGTGCCGCACAGGCCCTGCTCGCACGAGGACAGCGCCGTGGCGCCGGCCTGGCGGGCGACGTCGAGGACGGTGCGCTGCGGCGGCACGGTCACCGTCGTGCCGGTGCGGGCCAGCTCGACCTCGAACGGCGCGTCGCGGGCCGGGGCGTCCAGCTCGGCGGCGACGAAGCGCTCGGTGCGCACGCGGTGCGGCGCCCACCCGGCCGTCGCCGCGCCGAGGGCGTCGAGCAGGGGCGCGGGGCCGCAGCAGTAGACGACGGTGTCGTCACGCTCGGCGCCGAGCCAGGACCGCAGCGGCAGCAGGCCGTGCTCGTCCTCGGGGCGGAGGGCGACGCGGTCACCGTGGCGGGCGAGGTCGTCGACGAACGCCATCGAGGCGCGGGTGCGGCCGCCGTAGAGCAGCGCCCAGTCCGCGCCGAGCAGGTCGGCCTGTCCGATCATCGGGAGCAGCGGCGTGATCCCGATGCCACCGGCGACGAACAGGTAGCGCGTAACGGGCACCATCGCGAAGTTGTTGCGGGGGCCGCCGAAGGCGACGACGTCGCCGACCGCGAGCCCGTCGTGCACGTAGGCGGAGCCGCCGCGACCGCCGGGTTCGCGCAGCACGGCGACCCGGTAGGTGTGGGCGTCCCAGCGGTCGCCGCACAGCGAGTACTGGCGGGTGGCACCGGTCGGCAGCACCACGTCGATGTGGGCGCCGGGGGCCCAGTCGGGCAGCCGCCCGCCGTCGGGCCGGGCCAGGACCAGCGACACCACGCCCTGCGCCTCGACCTGCTTGCCGGCCACCACGAGCTCGTCCACCCCGCGACGGTGACGCGCCGGGTGGGTCGCCGGGAACGGTCTTCTCACCCAATGAGACGGCGTTCGGCGCGGCGGGCGGCCGCGGTGAGCGTCGCGAGGTGGCCGCGGGCGCGGGCGTCGTTGGGCACCACCACCGAGAGGGCGGCGACCACCTGCTGGTCGGCGGTGCGCAGGGGCACGGCGATGCCGGTGGCGTCGGGATGGATGTGGCCGGGGCACAGCGCGAACCCCTGCTTGCGGACGTCGGCGAGCAGCACCCGCAGCCGGCCGGGGTCGGTGACCGTCGCCGCCGTGTACCGGTGGCGCGGGGTCGCGAGGACGCGCTCCTGCAGCACGCCGGACCCGTAGGCGAGCAGCACGAGCCCCGACGACGACGCGTGCAGCGGCAGCCGCGCCGCGATGCGGGTGTAGTTGATGACCGCCCGCTCGGCGGAGAGGCGCTCGACGAACAGCACCTCCTCGCCGTCGAGCACGCCGAGCTGGGTGTGGTGGCCGACGGCGGCCTGCAGCTGCTCCATCACCGGCATCGCCGTCTCGCGCAGCGACAGCGTCGGCGAGGCGCGCAGGCCGAGCTCCCAGAGCCGGGTGCCGACGCGGACGCGACGGTCGGCGTCACGGGCGAGCAGACCGTGCTCGACGAGCTCGGCGACGAGCCGCGACGCCGTCGCCACCGGCAGCCCGGCCCGGCGCGCGACCTCCGAGACCTGCAGCGCCGGCGTCTCGGGCGTGAACGCCTCGAGCACGCGCACGACGCGCTCGAGGACGGACTCACCCGAGCTCGACCGCGCCACGCTCCGCACCCCGGGGGCTCACCGACACCCAGTCCGGGTGCTTCGGGCTGACGCCGTCGCCGGACGAGCGCCCGCGCACGTGCCGGCCCACCCAGGGCAGGACGTGCTCGCGGTAGTAGTCCACCTGCTCGCGCCGCCCGCGGACCGGTGCCGGGGCGGGGTCGAGCGCGAGGACCGGCGGGGCGCCGTCGCCGAGCACGCCGGCGAGGATCAGCCCGGCCGCGCGGCGGTGGCCGTCCGCGTTGAGGTGCAGGCGGTCCGGCGACCAGTAGGCCGGCCGGTGCAGCTCGACGTCGTGGAAGACGTCCACGAAGTCGAGGTCGCGCTCGGCGGCCAGCCGGGCGACGTGGGCGGTGAGCTCCTCGGCGCGGCGGTGGACGACGCGGCCGAGCGGCAGCCCGCCGGAGGGGTCGGCGCCGCTGATGAGCACGAGCCGCACGCCGGCCGCGGCGCAGCGGTCGACCACCCGCTCGCTCTGCCGGGCCAGGGCGGCGACGTCGGTGCGGGGGCGCAGCATGTCGTTGCCGCCGCCGTTGAGCGTGACCAGCGTGGGGGCCGGGTCCAGCGCCAGGGCGGCGTCGAGCTGGGGGCCGGTGATGTCGGCGAGCAGGCGGCCGCGCACCGCGAGGTTCGCGTACGAGATCGGCTCGCCGGCCGCCACGGCCAGGCCCGCCGCCACGAGGTCGGCCCACCCGCGCGGGGGGCCGTCCTCGCGCTCGTCGCCGACGCCTTCGGTGAAGCTGTCCCCGATCGCCACGTAGCGCACGGACACCAGATCTACCAAACCGCGGCGGCGGGCAACGACGCCCGCAGCGCCGCGAGCTCGAGGCCGAGGACGCCCTCCCCGGTGTCGTGCCCGTCGGGCGGCGGCCCGGTCCCGTCCCCGACCCACCCGGCCAGGGCCTCGAGCTCGGCGGCAAGGCCCGGGGCCGGCACCGGCTCGGCGACGCCGGTGTCGAGCGCCCAGCACGCCGCGAGGACCTGCTGGCCCAGGCGATGGGCCGCGTCGAGGGCGGGCCACCACGCCGTGGTGTGCGGGTGCGGCCCCAGCGGCGCGGCGAGCTCGCCGACGTCGTGGGCGTCGGCGACGGCGAGCAGGCGGGTGGTGAGGTCGCGGCGCGCGCCACGGGCCTCCGGGGTCGCGGTGCGGCCGGCGGCGAGGAACGGCACGACGCGGGCGGCCTCCCGCAGGGTGGCCGCCACGAGCGCGCGCGGGTCGGGCAGCGCGGCCCGCGGCCGGACGGCGAGGAACACCAGCACGCCGATCGCGCACCCCACCGCGGTGTCGAGGCCCCGGGCCAGCAGCAGCGCGCCGGGGTCGGGGGTGTGCGCCCCGGTCCCGATGGCCAGTGCGAGCGGGGTGACGGCGACGACCCCGACCCCGTAGTTGCGCGGCAGCAGCCACTGGGCGAGGGACTGCAGGACCGCGATGGTCAGTGCCAGCGCGACACCGGTCGGGGCGGCGGCGAACATCGCGGCCGCGACGAGCAGGCCGAGCAGCGTGCCGGCCAGGCGCAGCACCGCCCGCTCGAGCGTGCCCGACCACCCGAGGCCCTGGCAGAGCACCAGCACCGCGGCGGCGACGGCCCAGTAGGCGTGCTCCAGGCCGACGACGACACCGAGCGTGCCGGCGAGGACGGCGGCGACCCCCACGCGCACGAGGACCGCCCGCCACGGGGAACCCGGCACCAGCAGCGCCCGGGCGGTCCGCCGCACCCCCGGCCCGCCGAGCGGGACGTCGTCCGGGCCGACCCGGTGCGGCACGGGCGGCGGGTCCGCGACCGCCCCGGCCAGCGTGCGCACCCGGCGGGTTGCGTCCGGGTCGACGGGACGGCCCTCGTCCTGCGCCCGCACCGCGGCGGCCAGCTCCCCGTGCAGCGCGAACGCCAGCGCCCGCAGCCGCTCGAGCGTCCCGCCCCGGCGCGGCGTCCCCTGCTGCTCGGCGAGCACCACCCAGCACCGGTGCATCGCCCGGGCCGCCCGGTCGCGGGCGACGGGGTAGCGGTCGGTGCCCACCGCCGCGACGAGCCCGGCCACGGCCTCGCCGCCGGCCGCGACCGTCGCCTCCTCCGGGCGGCGGAACCCGGCGAGCGCGCCCGCGAGGTGCACCAGCCAGGAGAAGACCGCGCCCGCGAGCACGAGGAGCCCCAGGCGCCAGGCCTCGGTGTCGGCGTGCGGGATGCCCGAGGCCGTCGCGGCGGCGAGCACGACCATGTACGGGCCGGGCGGGCCGGTGTCGGCGGCCTGGCAGCGCCACGTCGCGAGCACGGCGATCGCCGCCACCGTGACCACCGTGAGCACCGGCGAGACCGCCGAGAGCGCCCCGGCCACGACGACGGCGGGGATCCCGAGCGCGAGCACCCCCAGCACGCGCGCCCGCGACCGGTAGGGCCGGCCGGCGCCGTAGAGGGCCACGAACGCCCCGATGCTGGCCGTGAGCCCCGCGGTCACGTCGCCCGCCCACCACCCGACGAGGACCGGCGCGCCGGCGCACACGCCGGCACGGACCACGTCCACCGCGTCGAACCCGGTCCCCCGCAGCCGGACCAGGTCGCGCGCCCAGGCCCGCCAGGCGGCGGCACGGCGGTCGTCCACGGACGACAGTGTGCCGAGTGACCTGCCCCGCCGGCCCTACGACCGCATCACCGTCGCCCCGTCCGCGGTGCGCACCTCGAGTCCCCGTACCCGGTCCGGGGTGAGGTCGGTGGCCGCCGCGACCACGACGTCCTGGCCGGGCGGCGGGCTCCAGCGCGCGACCTGCTCCTCGCGGCCGTCGGGGCCGCGCACCACCAGCACGTAGGTGGTGCGGGCGGCGTCCGGGGCCGCCGGCGGGCGCTCCGCGCCGTGGTAGAGGCAGCTCAGCGAGATCGCCGTGCCCCAGGGCTTGGCGGTCAGCCCCGCGAGACCCGACGTCTCCGACGCCCCGACCGGCGGCAGCGCCACCTCGCGCACGGCCGGGGCCGTGGCGTCGGGCGGCACCGTCCACCCGATCGCACCCCCGCCCAGCAGCGCGACGACCACGGCCACGGCGGCGAGCGCCCACCCCGTCCGCCGGCGCCGCCGCACGCGGTGCAGCACGCCGTCGAGGAGGTCCGGCGGTTCCGGGTGCGCCGCGCGCTCCGGGTCGGGCACGCGCGCGAGCAGCCCGGGCAGGCCCGCGACCTCACCCAGCGACCGGCGGCAGTCGGCGCACCCGGGCAGGTGCGACTCGAACCCCTCGCGCTCGGCGGGCTCCAGCGCGCCGAGCACGTACACACCGACGTCGAATCGGTGCGGGCACGTCATGACCCGACCCCCATCTCCTCGAGCACCAGGCGCAGCGCGCGCAGCGCGTAGTGGGTCCGCGACTTCACCGTGCCCGGCGGGACGCCGAGCACGGCCGCGGCCTCCGCGACCGTCCGGCCGCGGTAGTAGCACTCGGCCAGCACCGCCCGGTGCTCCGGCGTGAGCCGGGCCAGGGCGGCGCCGACGACCCACGCCTGCACGGCCGCGTCCGCGTGGTCCGCGACCGACGGTTCCCCGGCCTCCCCGACGTCCTCGGAGAGCACCTCCGGCCGCACCGAGCGGGAGCGCCACTCGTCGATGAGCACGTTGCGCAGGGTGCGCAGCAGCCAGGGACGCGGGTCGCCGCGGCTCTCGTCGAGCGCGTCGGGGTGGCGCCACGCGCGCAGCAGCGTCTCCTGCACGGCGTCCTGGGCGCGTCCGGGATCGGCCGTGGTCCGCAGGGCGACGGCCCACAGCACGGCGCCGTGCTGCTCGTGCAGCAGGCGGATCAGGTCGGTGCCCTCGCTCACCCCACCTCCCGCCGGGCCGTCCCCCGGGCCCCGAACGACCAGGCGGCCACCCACACCGTGCCGAGGGTGAGCAGCATGGCGCACGGGACGTGCAGCGCCAGGTTGCCGTGCTCCCCGGCGTAGGCCTGCAGGAACGACAGGACGAACACCACCGCCGACACCACCGCCGGCCACCACGGGCCCCGCGCCGACCGCGCCCACAGCACCGTCGCGATCGTCAGCAGGCCGAGCACGACGTGCAGCACGATCGCGCCGGCGGCGTGCGCCCCGAGCGGCCCGCCGCGCGGCAGCAGCGCGCCGGCGGTGACGAACTGCCAGGCCAGGACGACCACGGACAGGACCGCGGCGACCTGCACCCCGCGGAGCGGCCCGCCGGCGCTCCGGCGCGACGCGGTCGGGGCGGGGGTGTCGGCGGTGTGGGCGGGCATGGGCGTGTCCTCTCCCGGGGCGAGGGTGGTCACCCGGGGACACGGAGCACGCGGCCGGACGGTTCAGGGCACGGTTCAGGGCCGGCGTCAGGTCCCGTGCACCAGCACCACGCCGAGCACCACCAGCGCCAGGCCGGCGAGGTGGACGCGGGCCAGGCGGTCGCGGAACACCAGCGCGCCGGTGGCCGCGGCGAGGGCGATGCCCGCCCCGCTCCACACGCCGTACCCGACGGCCAGCGGCATCCCGGCGTCCAGCGCCCGCGACATCAGCAGCACCGAGGCGCCCATCGCGACCAGCGCCGTCGCCGTCCACCGGTGGCGGCGCAGGCCGCGCGACGCCCGCATCGCCGCCAGCGACACGCCCTGCGCCGCGATCGCCCCGAGCAGCAGGAGCGTGGCGGTCACGGTCCCGGTCACGCCGCCACCCGCCGCTGGAGCAGCAGCGCCCCGCCGAGCACCAGCACGAGTCCGCCCGCGCGCAGCGGGGTCAGCGGCTCGCCGAGGACGACCGCGCCGAGGACGGTCGCGGCGACCAGCCCGCAGCCGGTCACCGTGCCGTAGGCGATCCCGAGCGGCAGGCCGTGGTGCAGGGCGCGGGAGAACAGCAGGACCGCCAGCCCGTAGCCGGCGAGGACCCCGGCCACCACGGACGCAGCCAGGGACACGGTGCCGAGGACCTCGCAGACGACGGTCCCGGCGAGCAGCAGCACTCCTCTCATGCCCCCGATCGTGGGCCCGACCGGCCGTCAGCGGCAGTGACTTCTCCTGCGGCCCTGCGTCAGCATGAGTGAATGCCGATCGACCCGCACCGGCTCCTGGTGCTGCGTGCCGTGCACCGCACCGGCAGCGTCGCGGCCGCCGCCGCGGCCCTGCACCTCACCGCGTCCGGCGTCTCCCAGCACCTCACGCGCCTCGAGTCCGAGACCCGGCTCGCCCTGCTCGACCGCAGCCGCCGCGGCGGCGGGCGCGCGGTGACGCTGACGACCGCCGGGCGCGCCCTGGCCGAGCACGCCGACGAGGTCGCCCTCGCCCTGGCCCGCGCGGGCCGGGAGGCCGACCGGCTGCGCGAGGGCACCCAGGGCACGGTGCGCATCGGCGGCTTCGCGACGGCGCTGGCCGCGTTCGTCGTGCCGGCGCTGCAGGAGATCGCGGTGAGCGACCCCGGCCTGCACGTCCAGGTCCTGGAGGTCCCCGCCGACACCGGCGTCGACCTGCTGCGCGCCGGCGAGCTCGACCTGCTGCTCGCCGAGCGCTACTCCGAGGCCACCGCGCCCACCACCGGCCCGCACCCCGGCCTCGTCGAGGACGACCTGTGCCGCGACGCCTTCCGCGTCGTCGTGCCCCGGGTGTGGGCCGCGCCGGACACCCTCGCGGAGCTGCTCCCCGGGCCGTGGGTCACCTCGCCCCTGCGCCACGGGGCCCACCGCATCCTCGAGCAGCTCTCGGCCCGTCACGGCGTCGCCGTCGGCCACCAGCACGTGTGCACGGAGTCGCGCACGATGATCGCGCTGGTCGCCGCCGGGCTGGGCGCGACGATCGTCCCGGACCTGACGCTCGGGCAGGTCCCCGGCGACGGGGTGCGGGTCTTCGCCACCGCCGAGGACGTCGGGTCGCGGGTGCTCACCGTGGTCGGCCCGGCCGGGGCCCACCGCTCCCCCGCGACCCGCCGCTTCCACCGGCTGGTCCGCGAGATCGCCGGGGGGCGCGACGACGGCGTCCGCGGGGCAGGATGAGCCCCGTGCCCGACACCGCCGAGCCCCTCGACGCCGTCGTCGTCGGCGCCGGCTGGACCGGGCTCGCGGTGCTGCACCTGCTGCGCGGGCGGGGCCTGCGGGTGCGGGCCTACGACACCGCGGGCAACGTCGGCGGCACCTGGTGGTGGCACGCCTTCCCCGGCTCGCACCTCGACGTCGACAGCGCGCTCTACCAGTACTTCTTCGACGAGGACCTCTACCGCGAGTGGGGCTGGAGCGAGCGCTACCCCGCCGGGTACGAGGTGCAGCGCTGGTTCCGGTTCGCCGCCGACCGCCTCGGCCTGCGCCGCGACGTCCGGCTGTCCACGACCGTCACCGACGCCACCCGCGACGCCGACGGGTGGACCCTGCGCACCGACCGCGGCGAGGTGGTGCGCACCCGCGCGCTCGTCGCGTGCACGGGACGCGGATCGGTCGAGCCCGACGTGGACGTCTCCGCCTTCGGTGGGCTCGTGCTGCGCACCGCGTCCTGGCGCGAGGACCGCCACGACCTGCGCGGGCGCCGCGTCGGGGTGCTCGGGTCGGGGACGTCGGCGATCCAGCTGGTGCCCGCCGTCGTCGACGCGGTGGCCGCGCTGACCGTCGTCGCCGACCGGCCGCGCGACGTCGTCCCGCGGGTCAACCCGCTCTACGGCTGGCCCGAGCGCGAGGCCTACCGGGCGCGCTTCGCCGAGCTCCGCGACGCCCCGCACGACCCGCCGCCCGCCCCCGACCGCGACGGCATGCGTGCCCGCCTGCCCGCCGAGCCGCGCCTGGCCACGCTGCTGGTCCCCGACGGCGAGCCCGACGGTGTCGTCCGCGACGGGGGCTGGCTCGAGGCGTTCACCTGCCCGCACGTGGAGCTGCTCGCCGCCGGCGACCTGGCCCGCGTCGGCCCGGACGGCCTCGAGCTCGCCGACGGCTCCGCCCGCCCCCTCGACATGCTCGTGGTCGCCGACCAGCCCGACGCGGGCCCGCCCGCGTCCGGCCGGTTCGGCCCGGACGTGCTCACCCCCACCCGGACCCCACCCGGCACGGCCCCGTGCGTGCACCTGTACCGCGAGGCGCACCGGCTCGCGGACGAGGTGGCGGCGGCCCTCCCCGACGACCGCCCGACGACAGGAGCCCCCACGTGCGCGTCGCCACGCTGACCCGCTACCCCGTCAAGTCGATGCTCGGCCAGCCCGTCGAGCAGGCCGAGGTCACCGCCGCGGGCCTGGCGCTCGACCGGCGCTACGGGCTGCTCGACGCCGCGACCGGCTACGTCGCCACCGCCAAGCACCCGCGGCTGTGGCGTCGTCTGCTGCAGTACTCGGCGGCCGCCGACGGCGACCGCGTGCGCGTCACCGCCCCCGACGGCCACGTCCGCGACGTCGACGACCCGGCCCTGCCCGCCGAGCTCGCCGCCGACCTCGGACGCGAGGTCACCGTCGCCGACGCCCGGCCCGCGGGCGCCGAGGTCGAGCGGCCCGACCCCGAGGACGTGCTGGCCCACGGGGTGGAGTCCGAGGTCGCGGCCCCCACGCTGGAGATCTCGATGGGCAGCGCCGCCGACACGTTCGTCGACTACGCGCCGGTGCACCTCATCACCACCGCGACGCTCGAGCGCCTGGGCGTCGACCCGGTGCGCTACCGCCCGAACCTGGTCATCGAGAGCGACACCGCTCCCTACGAGGAGACGTCCTGGGTCGGCCGAGAGCTCACCGTCGGCGAGGTGGTGCTGCGCGTCGTGCTGCCCACGCCCCGCTGCTCGGTGCCGACGCTCGAGCACGGGGACCGGCCCCGCGCCCCCGAGGCCCTGCGCCCGCTGCTCACCGACAACCGCGTCGACGTGCCGGGCTTCGGCGTGCTGCCGTGCGCGGGCGTCTACGCCGAGGTGGTGCGCGGCGGCACGGTGCGCCGCGGGGACACCGTCGAGCTGGGCTGACCGGTCAGGGCGTCCAGGTGCGCAGCCACACGGTGTGCGGCGAGCGGCGCAGGTCGCCCAGGGCCGACTCCGGGATGGGCGCCTCGGTGTCGGTGAGCACGTAGCCGCGCTCGCCGCGCGTCGACAGCGCCTGGCTGACGACGTTGACGCCGCTGTCGAGCAGCAGCTGGTTGATCCCGGCCAGCACCCCGGGGGTGTTGGTGTGCAGGTAGCCCATGCGGAACGACGTCGGCGTGGCGGGCAGGGCGACCTCCGGCATGTTCACCGACAGCGCGGTGACGCCGGTGTCGGTGAAGCCGATCAGCTTGGTGGAGACGAAGTGCCCGATCTCCTCCTGGGCCTCCTGCGTGGAGCCGCCGACGTGGGGGGTGAGGATGACGTTGTCCAGGCCCCGCAGCGGCGACTCGAAGGTGTCGCCCTGCGCCTTCGGCTCGATCGGGAAGACGTCGATCGCGGCCCCGGCGATGTGGCCGGAGAGGATGTTCTCCCGGAGCGCGTGGTCGTCGATGACCATCCCGCGCGAGGCGTTGATGAAGATCGAGCGCGGCTTCATCTGCGCGAACTGCTCGGCGCCGAAGAGTCCCGCGTTCCCGGGGCGGCCGTCGACGTGCAGGCTCACGACGTCGGCCTCGGCCAGCAGCTCGGGCAGGGACCCGACACGGCGGGCGTTGCCGTGGGCGAGGCGGTCGGCGGTGTCGTAGAAGATCACCCGCAGGCCGACGGCCTCGGCCATGTTCGACAGCTGGGTGCCGATGTTGCCGTAGCCGACGATCCCGAGCGTGCGCCCGCGGAACTCGTGGCTGCCGCGGGCCGACTTGTCCCAGACGCCCTCGTGCATCCGCTGCGTCTTCTCCGGCAGCCGGCGCACCAGCGCGATGATCTCGCCGAGCACCAGCTCGACCACGCTGCGGGTGTTCGAGAACGGGGCGTTGAACACGGCGACGCCGCGCTCGACGGCGGCGGCGAGGTCGACCTGGTTGGTGCCGATGCAGAAGCAGCCCACCGCGAGGAGGTCCTTGCCGGCGTCGAGCACCTCGGGCGTGATCGTGGTGTTCGACCGGATGCCCAGCAGGTCGACCCCGGGCAGCGCGTCGACCAGCTCCGCGCTGGTCAGGGCGCCGGAGCGCACGTCGACCTCGACACCCCGGGCGCGCAGGTTCTCCGCGGCGACGGGGTGGATGTTCTCCAGGAGCAGCGCCTTCACACGTCGAGGGTAGGCCCGTCGGGGCCGGACGTGACGTGTCCCCCGAGCGGTTGACTGCCGCGTCACAGCCCGCGAGGGTCGCCGCCATGGGTGTGCGGAGGGTGCTGACGTGGCGACGCCACGTCGACCTGCTGCGGACGGCGAGCGCCGGCTGTCGCTGACCGTCGCGCCGGTCACCAGCCCTCTCCGCCCGCCACCCCTCGGGAGCCCGCGTGTCCACGACCGCCCCGGTCAGCACGTCCGACAGCATCCACACGCCCCGCCGCGTCGCCCTCGCGAGCGCCGTCGGGACGACCATCGAGTGGTACGACTTCTACCTCTACGCCACGGCCACCGCGCTGGTGTTCAACCAGCTGTTCTTCCCCTCGGTCGACCCCACGACGGGCACGCTGGCGGCGTTCGCCACCTACGCGGCCGGCTTCGGTGCCCGCCCGATCGGCGCGGTGATCTCCGGGCACCTCGGCGACCGGCTGGGACGCAAGGTCGTGCTGGTCGCGGCGCTGGTGACCATGGGCCTCGCGACCACGGCCATCGGCCTCCTGCCCACCTACGCCACCATCGGCGTCTGGGCCCCGATCCTGCTCGTCGTGCTGCGGATCGTGCAGGGGCTCGCGGTCGGGGGCGAGTGGGCCGGGGCGGCCATCCTCGGCGTCGAGCACGCCCCGGCGCGCCGCCGGGGCTTCTTCGGCAGCTTCACCCAGCTCGGCTCGCCGGCCGGGATGCTGCTGGCCACGGGCTCGCTGTTCCTCGTGCGGGTGATCGGCGGCAACGAGGCGTTCCTGTCCTGGGCCTGGCGCCTGCCGTTCCTCGCCAGCATCCTGCTGGTCGGCGTCGGGCTGTTCATCCGCCTGCGCATCTCCGACGGCGCGGCCTTCCGGAGGCTGCGCGACGCCGGCGAGGTCGCCCTGCTGCCGGTCGTCGAGGTGTTCCGCGAGGCGCCGCGCAACGTGCTGGTGACCACCGGCCTGCGGCTCTCGCAGATCGCGCTGTTCGTGCTGCTCACGACGTACGGGCTGACCTACATCACCGGCGAGCTGGGCAAGGCCAACAGCGCCGGACTGCTCGCGGTGGTGATCACCTCGGCGCTCGGGCTGCTGACCACCCCGCTGTGGGCCGTGCTCTCCGACCGCATCGGACGCCGGACGCCGTACCTCATCGGCTCGATCGGCGGCACGATCACCCTCGCGCTGTTCTTCCTCGCCGTCGGCACCGGGTCGACGCCGCTGATCGTGCTGGCCATGGTGCTCGGCATCAACGTCACCCACGACGCCATGTACGGCCCGCAGGCCGCCTGGTTCGCCGAGCTGTTCTCGACGCGGCTGCGCTACAGCGGCGCCTCCCTGGGCTACGGCATCGGTTCCGTGGTCGCGGGCGGGTTCGCCCCGCTCGTCGCGGCCGCGCTCGTCGGCGCCACCGGCTCGTTCTGGCTCGTCGTCGCGTTCCTCGGCGTCCTGTCGGTGCTGACCACCGTCGCCGCCCTCGCCGGGCGGGAGACCGCGCACGAACCGCTCGCGAGCTAGGAGGACGCTCCCGCCCGTGTCACGCCGCATCCACCTCAACGCGTTCGCCATGAACTGCGCGGGCCACCAGTCCGCCGGTCTGTGGCGCCACCCGGACGACCAGGGGTACCGCTACACCGACGTCGAGCACTGGGTGGGCCTCGCGCGCGTGCTCGAGGACGCGGGGTTCGACGCGCTGTTCCTCGCCGACGTGCTCGGGATCTACGACGTCTACGGCGGCTCCCGCGACGCGGCCCTGCGCGCGGGCACGCAGGTGCCCCTCGGCGACCCGATGCTCCCGGTGCCGGCGATGGCCGCGGCGACGTCGCGGCTCGGGTTCGGGATCACGGTGTCGGTGAGCTACGAGCACCCCTACGCCCTGGCCCGCCGCTTCGCGACGCTCGACCACCTGACGAAGGGCCGTGTCGGCTGGAACGTCGTCACCGGCTACCTGGCCAGCGCGGCGGCCAACCTCGGGCTCGGCGAGCAGCTCCCCCACGACCAGCGCTACGAGATGGCCGAGGAGTACCTCGAGGTCTGCTACAAGCTCTGGGAGGGCTCCTGGGAGGACGGCGCCGTGGTGCGCGACGCCGAGCGCGGCGTCTACACCGACCCGGCCAAGGTGCACGACGTCGGCCACCACGGCACGTGGTTCGACGTGCCCGGCCCCTTCCTCTGCGAGCCCTCGCCGCAGCGCACGCCGACGATCTTCCAGGCCGGGGCCTCGTCGCGAGGCCAGGCGTTCGCGGGCCGGCACGCCGAGGCGGTGTTCGTCTCCGGGCCGAGCACCACCGTCGTCGCGAAGTCGGTGGCCGGCATCCGCGAGGCGGCCGCGCAGGCCGGGCGCGACCCGGAGTCGGTGACGGTGTTCGTGCAGCTCGCGCCCGTGGTCGCGCCGACGTCGCCGCAGGCGCACGAACGCTACGAGGAGTACCTGGCGGTCGCGTCGCAGGAGGGGGCGCTCGCGCTCTTCGGCGGGTGGACGGGACTCGACCTCGCCGGGCTGGACCCGCACGAGCCCCTCCGCCACGTCGAGACCGACGCCGGGCGCTCGGCGCTGGCCTCGTTCACCACCGACGATCCGGACCGCGAGTGGACGCTCGCCGAGGTCACCGCACACCTGGCCGTCGGGGGCCGCGGGCCGGTCGCGGTCGGCTCGCCGGCCGAGGTGGCCGACGCGATGGAGCAGTGGGTCGACGAGACCGGCGCCGACGGCTTCAACCTCGCCTACGCGGTCACGCCGGGCACGTTCGTCGACGTCGCCGAGCTCGTCGTGCCCGAGCTGCGCCGCCGCGGGCGGATGCCCGCCACGCCGCCGACCGGGACGCTGCGCGAGGTCCTGGGCGGCGCGGGCCCCCGCGTCGCGCCGACCCACCCCGCGGCGGCGCACCGGCGCTGACGGGTCAGGGCCCGGAGGCCAGGCCCCGCGCCCGCAGGATCCGCCGCTCGAGCGGTCGGAAGACGAGCAGCTCGATGCCGACGCCCACGACGAGGATCAGGATGATCGCCGCGATGACCGTGGGCATGTCCGAGAGCGACTGGCCCTCGTGCAGGTAGGCGCCGAGGCCGAACCCGAGCGTCGGTGACGTCGCGATGATCTCCGCGGCCATCAGCGAGCGCCACGAGAACGCCCAGCCCTGCTTGAGCCCGGCGAGGTAGCCCGGCAGCGCCGCCGGCAGCAGGATCAGGCCCGCGGACTGCAGCCGCGACGCCCCCATCGCCTTGCCCACCCGCGGGAGCAGCGGCGGGACCTGGTCGATGCCCGAGACGAGCCCGTTCGCGATCGACGGCACGGCGCCGAGGAGCACGACGAAGTAGATCGCCGCGTCGTTGAGGCCGAACCACAGGATCGCCGCGGGTACCCACGCCACCGACGGCAGGGACTGCAGGCCCGACAGGATCGGGCCGATCGCCGAGCGCACGAGCGGCACCATCGCGACGAGCAGGCCCAGGGGCGTGGCGACGAGGACCGCGACGAGGAACCCGAGGATCGCCCGGCTCACCGAGGTCCACAGGATCGTCAGCGCCTGCCCGCTCGCCGCGCGCGCGAGGATCTGGTCGAGGACCGCGCCCGGCGCGGGGAGCTGGTACTCCGGCCAGATCGCCGACGCCCACAGCACCTGCCAGACGACGACGAACAGCACGACGGCCACGATCGGCGGCAGCACCGAGCTCGCCGCCCGGCGCCACCACGGCGTCCGCTGCTCGGTGGGGGTGTCGAGGGCGTCGAGGCCGCGCCCGACGTCGGCCTCCATCGCCTCCAGGGTGTCCCGCTCGGAGGCGCGCTCAGCCGCGGGCATGGGCCGAGATCACCTCCCGCAGCTCGCCGGTGATCGTCTCGTGCAGCCCGTCGCGGTCGGGGGCCTCGCGGGTCTCCCACTCGCGCACGACCCGGCCGGGCCGCGACGAGAGCAGCACCACCCGCTCGGCGAGGCGCACCGACTCCCGCACGTCGTGGGTCACGAACAGCACCGTGGTGCCCGTCGCCTCCCACACGCGCAGCAGCTCGGCCTGGAGCACGTCCCGGGTGATCGCGTCGAGCGCGCCGAAGGGCTCGTCCATGAGCAGCACCCCGGGCTCGCCGCTCTCGTCGACCCCCGTGGCCGCCGCGAGCGCCCGGGCGAGGGCGACGCGCTGGCGCATCCCGCCCGAGAGCTCGTGCGGCCGCTTGTCGGCGAGGCCCTCGAGGCGCACCAGCGCCAGGAGCTCCTCGGCCCGGCGGCGCCGGGCGGCCCGCCCGACGCCGGCGAGGCGCAACGGCAGCTCGACGTTGCGCCCCGCCGACAGCCACGGCAGCAGCGCGGCCTCCTGGAACATGACCGCCGGCCGGGCGACGCTGCGCTCGACCTCGCCCGCCGTCGGCTGGTCGAGCCCGGCGACGACGTTGAGCAGCGTCGTCTTCCCGCAGCCCGACGCGCCCAGCAGGCACACGAACTCCCCGGGCTGCACCCGCAGGTCGACGCCGTCGAGGGCGACGACGGCGTCGGCACCGGAGCCGAACACCTTCGACACGCCGCGGATGTCGACGGACGGCGGGCCGGTGCGCGGTGTGCGGCCGGCCCGGTCGAGGGTGGCGGTCACGGTGTCTCCTCGGTTCGGTGGTCGTGCGTCAGCGCTGGTCGAGCCCGGCGGCGGACACCGGCGGCCGGCCCGCGGCCTGGAGGGCCTGGTTGAGCGGGCCGACGTCGACGAAGCCGTTGAGCTGCGTCGCGGACGGGGCGGTCCCCGCGGTCACGGCGTCCTGCGCGAGCTGCGGGAACGTCGCGGCCAGCGGGTCCGGGTCGAGCGAGACGTTCGCCCACGCCCGGTCGAGCACCGGCGCCGCGAGCGGGCGGCTGTTGGTGGCGCCCAGGGCCTGGTTGGCGACGTTCTTCGCCGTGGCCGGGTCGGTGCGGGCCAGGTCCTCGGCCGCGACGAGCCCGCGCAGGAACGCCGACACGGTCGCCGGGTGCTGCTGCACGTAGTCGGTGCGGGCGATGACGACCGTCGTCGGGAAGCGACCGTCGGGCCACAGCGTGCGCTCGTCGAGCAGCTGGGTCGCGCCGCCCTCGACGACGAACCGCGACGAGAACGGCTCGGGCAGCCACCCGCCGTCGAGCTGGCCGGTGCGGTACGCGTCGAGCGCGCGGGCGTTGTCGATGTTGACGACCTCGACGGCGCCGGGCCCGGTGCCGATCGGCAGGTTGTTCTGCCGGAGCCACTTCTTCAGCGCGATGTCCTGGGTGTTGCCCAGCTGCGGCGTCGCGATCTTGCGGCCGAGCAGCTGCTGCGGCGTGGTGATGCCGGGGCGCACCACCAGCTGCGCGCCGCCGGAGGTCGACCCCGCGATGAGCCGCACGCCGTTCGGGTCCTGCTTGTAGGCGTTGATCGCCGGGCCGGAGCCGATGAACCCGATGTCGAGCGAGTTCCCGAGCAGCGCGCTGACCTCCTCGGGGCCGGCGTTGAACGTCTGCGTCGCCAGCCGCGTCGCGCCGAGCTGCTGGGCGAACAGCCCGTTCTGCACGCCGATGAGCGCGGGAGCGTGCGTGATGTTGGGGAAGAAGCCGAGGCGCAGCTCGGGGGCGGGGCCCTGGTCGGCCTGCGGCGCCGGCGCGCTCTCCTGGGCGCGGGAGCAGCCGGCGAGCACGGTCAGCGCGGCGAGGACGGCCGCGACGACCGCGATCCCGGCGCGCCGGGATGGTCGGGGGGTGGGCACGGAGAGGTCTCCTCGGGGGTGGGGACCGCGTGCCGTGGGCGCGCGCCGGTGGGCCCCGGCGTGCGTCGTCCACGGTCACGCGAGGGGGTGTGACGCCGTGGTGGAGGCGGGGCCGAGGGGCGGCGCCGGGCGGGACCCCGGCGCGTCGCGCCTAGCGGCCCCGGCGGCACATCGCGCTGGAGACGCGTGCGAGATCCACGTGGCGGCGGGCCACGAGTCGCAGGCGCAGCGCGGACATGGACACCGAGCCTGCCACCTCCGGGACGCGACGGCCAGCCGCGCACGACCGGTGTGCCCCTGGCCTCACCGGGTTTCGACCGCCGGCACGGACGTCCCCGTAGCGTCGGCGGGCGATGACGATCCACGCCGGACACTGGGGTGCCTACCGGCCGCGGGTGAGCGACGACGGCCGCCTCGTGGCCGCCGAGCCGTTCGAGGGCGACGCCGACCCCTCGCCCCTGCTGGGCTCCCTGCCGGGCGCGGTGCACGCGCGCAACCGGGTCCTCCGCCCCGCGGTGCGGGCGTCGTGGCTGCGGGGCGAGCGGGGGCGCCGGGGCGCGGACCCGTTCGTCGAGGTGCCGTGGGACCACGCGCTCGACCTCGTTGCCGACGCCCTGGCCCGGACCCACGCGGACCATGGGCCGCAGGCGGTGCTCGGCGGGTCCTACGGCTGGTCGAGCGCGGGGCGCCTGCACCACGCGAAGACCCAGCTCAACCACTTCCTGGCCTGCCTCGGCGGCTACACCGGCCAGGTCTCCAACTACAGCTACGGCGCGGCCGACCGGCTGCTGCCCCACGTCCTCGGCGACACCGCCGCGGTCACCGGACAGCTCCCGACCTGGGACGACGTCGCCGCCGCCACCGACACCCTGCTGATGCTCGGGGGCGCGCCGGCCAAGAACGTGCAGGTGGAGTCGGGCGGGACCGGGGAGCACGCCGCCCGGCTCGGGCTCGCCCGGGTCCTCGACGCCGGGACGCGGGTGGTCAACGTCAACCCGGTCCGCACCGACGCGCCCGATCACCCCGCCGTGACGTGGGTGCCGATCCGCCCGGGGGCCGACACCGCCCTGCTGCTCGCCCTCATGCGGTGGCTCGACGCCCACGACGCCGTCGACGAGGACTTCGTCGCCCGGTGCACGACCGGCGACGACCGGCTGCGCGCCTACCTGCGCGGGCGCTCCGACGGCGTCGACAAGACCCCGGAGTGGGCCGCCGCGCTCACCGGCGTACCCGCCGCGACCATCGCGGCCCTCGCCCGGCGCCTCGCCGCGGGGCGCAGCCTCGTCACCGCGACGTGGGCCCTGCAACGAGCCGAGCACGGCGAGCAGCCCTACTGGGCGGTGATCGCCCTCGCGAGCTACCTCGGGCAGATCGGCCTCCCCGGCGGCGGGTTCGGCTTCGGCTACGGTTGCGTGGCCGGCGTCGGCGGCACGTACCGGCCGTTCGGCACCCCGGCGTTCCACCCGCGGCCCAACCCGTGCCGGTCGCGGGTGCCCGTCGCCCGGCTCGCGGATCTCCTGCTGCACCCCGGCGAGGAGTACGCGTTCGACGGCGCGACCCACCGCTACCCCGACGTGCGGCTCGTGTACTGGGCCGGTGGCAACCCCTTCCACCACCACCAGGACCTCAACCGCCTCGCCCGCGCCTGGCAGCGCCCGGAGACGGTGGTGGTGCACGAGCCGTGGTGGACGCCGACCGCGCGGATGGCCGACGTCGTCCTGCCCGCCACCACCACCCTCGAGCGGGACGACATCGCCGCGAGCTCGCGAGACCCGTGGCTGGTCGCGATGAAGCGCACGCTCGACCCGCCCGGCGAGGCCCGCCACGACCGCGCGATCCTCACCGCGCTCGCCGAGCGCCTGGGCATCGGCGCGGAGTACACCGTGGGCCGGGACGACGCCGCGGCGCTGCGCGCGATGTACGAGCAGGCGCGCCGCTCAGCGGCCGGCCACGGGCACGCGCTGCCGTCCTTCGACGCCTTCTGGGCGGTCGGGCACCACCGCTACGACCTGCCCGCTCCCCCGCCGCCGTTCGCCGACTTCCGCCGGTCCCCGTCGCGGGCGCGCCTGGCCACGCCGTCCGGGCGCATCGAGCTGTTCTCGGCGACCGTCGACGGCTTCGGCTACGACGACTGTCCCGGCCACCCCACCTGGCTGCCGCCGGCGTCGTGGCTCGGGGCCGCCACCGAGCGCCACCCGATCCACCTGCTGTCCCCGCAGCCGGGCACCCGCCTGCACAGCCAGCTCGACATGGGCGCGGTCAGCGCCGCGGCGAAGGTCGCGGGCCGCGAGCCGTGCGTGGTCAGCCGCGCGGACGCCGACGCCCGCGGCATCACCGACGGCGACGTCCTGCGGGTGTGGAACGACCGCGGCGAGACCCACGCCGGCGCCGTCGTCTCCGACGACGTCGTGCCCGGCGTGGCGCTGCTGGCGACCGGCGCCTGGTACACGCCGCTGGATCCGTCCCGCGACGGCAGCCCGGAGCTGCACGGCAACCCGAACGTCCTCACCGCCGACGTCCCCACCTCGCGGCTGGCGCAGGCGACGGCGGCGCAGTCGGTGCTGGTCCAGGTCGAGCGCGTGACGTCGGCACCGCACCGCGACCCGCACGCGCTGCCCGCGTTCGTCGACGGCTGAGCGCCACGGCCGGGGCGCCCGCGGTGTTCCCCGGGACATGAGCCTCGACGACCTGTGCTGGGACGAGATCGCCGACCACCTCGACCGCGACGGGTTCGCGGTGACCGGCCCGCTGCTCGACCCGGCGCAGTGCCGGTCGCTGATCGGGACCTTCGACGACGACGCGGCCTTCCGCTCGACGGTCGACATGGCCCGGCTCTCGTTCGGCGAGGGCCGCTACCGCTACTTCGCCGACCCGCTGCCGCCCCTGGTCGCCGAGCTGCGCACCCGGCTCTACCCGCCGCTCGCGGCGATCGCGAACCGCTGGGCCGGGCTGCTGGGCGAGGACGGCTTCCCGACCGCGCACGAAGGCCTGGTCGGCGCGTGCGCCGCGGCCGGGCAGCGCAAGCCGACGCCGCTGGTGCTGCGCTACGGCCCGGGCGGCTACAACTGCCTGCACCAGGACGTCTACGGCGACCTGACCTTCCCGCTGCAGGTCCTCGTGATGCTGAACGAGCCGGACGTCGACTTCACCGGCGGGGAGAGCGTGTTCGTCGAGCAGCGCCCGCGCCAGCAGTCGCGGCCGATGGTCGCGCGTCCCGGGCTCGGTAGGGCCGTCGTCTTCCCGGTGCGCCACCGCCCGAAGCGGGGCGCCCGGGGCTTCCACCGCGTCCAGATGCGTCACGGCGTCTCGGCCGTGCACGCCGGCGCGCGCCACGTCCTGGGCGTGATCTTCCACAACGCTCGCTGACCCGCCGCGAGCGGCACGGTTCGCATGATCGACAGGCCTCGCGGCCTGCCGGACGTGCCTCTCGCGAGGGTCAGACCCCCGAGAGGCGGCGACGGTTGCCGACGACGCGGCGGTGCACCGGCGCGACGACGGCGCCGACCGCGGCGGCGGTGTCCTTCGGGGGCGTGGTCACCGCCGCCACCGCGGCCCGACCGAAGACGTCGGCCTTCTCCTGCACCATGCGCACGAGCTCGCGGCGCTCCCGCGCCGGCGGGGGCCACCCGCCCGCGAGCATCCGCGCCGTGCGGTAGCCGACGACGACCGGGACCGACACCGCGATCTCGGTGAGCTGCAGCCAGGGCTTCACCCATCGGACGCCGGGCAGGGCCGATCCGCTCGTTGTCATCCGTCCCACGCTACGGGTCGAGCGCCGGCAGGTCGGTGGCCGTGACGCGGCGCAGGGCGTCGAGGCCCGCCGCGATCGTCGGCTGGTGCCCGGACCCGGCGCGGACGGCGGCGAGGATCCGCCGGGTCGGCACGGGCGGGGTGCGGATGGGGATGCGCCGGGTGTCGTGGTGGGCGGGCAGGTCGGCCAGGCGCGGCACGAGGGCCACGCCGAAGCCGCGGGCGACGAGCGCGGCACCGGTGTCCCACTCGTCGGCGAAGTGCGCGATGTCGGGCGCGAACCCGGCGACGGTGCAGGCGAGCGTCACGAGCTGGTGGTAGGCGCGCCCCCGGTTGCCGCAGACCCACGGGTCGTGCGCGAGGTCGGCCAGCGCCACGCCGTCGCGCCCGACCAGCGGGTGCTCGGGGCCGACGAGGACGTCCAGCGGCTCGTCGACCAGCGGGTGCTGGTCGAACGCGGCGTCCGAGGCGGGCGGGATGCTCGGGGTCGCGACCACCACGGCGACGTCGACCTCGTCGGCGGCCAGAAGGTCGAACGAGCGGGCCGGCTCGCTCTCGCGCAGGTGCACGCGCAGGGCCGGGTGCTCCTCGCGCAGCAGGTCGAGCGCCTTCGGCACGACCACCGCCGCGGCGCTGGAGAAGCCGGCGAAGCGCAGCGTGCCGCCGACGTCGCCGCTGCGGTGGGCGGACAGGTCGGCCCGCGCGTGCTCCCACTGCGCGGTCAGCGCCTCCGCGTGGGCGATCAGCGTGTGCGCCGCCGGGGTGAGCCGCACCGTCCGCCCGACGGGCTCCAGGAGCACGACGTCGAGCTCCCGCGCGAGGGCCTGCATCTGGTGCGAGACGGCCGACGGCGTCAGCCGGCAGACCTCCGCCGCGGCCGTCACGGTGCCGTGCCGGGCGATCGCCTGGAGCACCCCGAGGCGCCGGTCGATCATGTACGGATCGTACAAGATCAGAGGTTCAACGTTGCGATGGACGCGAACGGTAGGTGCTCCCGACACTGCTGACATGGCACACCGCGTCGTCGTCGTCGGCCTGGGCGGACTCGGCTCCGCCGCCCTGTTCCGTCTCGCCGCGCGGCTCGGCGCCGGGGTGGTCGGCATCGAGCAGTTCGAGCTCGGGCACCACCGCGGCGCCTCCCAGGACCACTCGCGGATCATCCGCCTCGCCCAGCTCCAGGAGCAGTACGCGGCGCTGGCCGGCCCGGCCTACAAGGCCTGGGAGGAGGTCGAGGCCGAGGCCTGCCAGCAGATCGTCACCCGCACCGGCGGGCTGGTGGTCGAGGACCGCGTCGCCCGCGCCGGCACCGCCACGGGCACCCGCAACATCGAGGGCTACACCGCGGTGTTCGACCGCTACGGCGTCGCCTACGAGCGCCTCGACGCCGACGAGCTGACCGCACGCTGGCCGCAGTTCCGCGCCCGCGACGGCGTGCAGGCGCTCTACCAGGCCGACTCCGGCATCGTCGACGCCGCGCGCGCCAACGCCGTGCACGTCGCCCTGGCCCGCGCCCAAGGCGCCGAGGTCCGCACGAGCACCCCGGTGCGCGCGATCCGCCCCGACGGGGACGGCGTCGCGGTGGTCACCGACGCCGAGACCCTGCGCGCCGACCGCGTCGTCGTGGCCGCCGACGCCTGGACCAACCAGGTGCTCGCCGAGACCGGCACGCGGCTGCCGCTGACCGTCCTGCGCGAGCAGGTCACGTACTACGCCACGCCGCACCTGGCCGAGTTCGCGCCGTCGCGGTTCCCGGTGTTCATGTGGCACGGGCGGCACAACTTCTACGGCTTCCCGGTGTACGGCGAGGTCGCCACCAAGCTCGGCCAGCACATGGGCGGCGAGGAGACCACCGCCGACGGGCGCGGCTTCGAGCCCGACCCCGTGCGCCGCGCCCGGTACGCGGACTTCGTCGCCGCGCACCTCCCCCGCTTCGGCGGGCCGGAGCTGTACTCGAAGACCTGCCTCTACACCGTCCCGCCGGACCAGGGGTTCATCCTCGACACGCTGCCGGAGCACCCGCAGATCACGGTCGCCAACGGGGCCGGCCACGCGTTCAAGTTCGCCGCGCTCATCGGCCGCCTGCTCGCCGACCTGGCCCTCGGCGACGCGCCGTCGTACCCGATCGACGCCTTCTCGATCACCCGCCCCGCCCTGACCGACCCGAGCTTCCCGCGGAGCTTCCATGTCTGAGACGCCGTCCCGGATCCCTGCCACCGACCCCTACGCCGCGCTCCCGGCCCGGCCCGTCGATCCGGCCCAGTTCACCGCGGAGAGCACCTACGCGCCCACCCGGCTGCCCGTCGAGCTCGCCTCGACGCTGCTGCCCGACGCGTACACGAGCCCGGAGTTCTTCGCCCTCGAGCGCGAGCGGCTGTTCGCGACGAGCTGGGTGGCCGTCGGCATCGCCGGCGACGTCGCGCGGCCCGGCGCGTGCGTGGTCGTCGAGGTGGCCGGGCGCTCGGTGTTCGTCACCCGCAACCGCCACGGCGAGCTCCGCGCGTTCCACAACCTGTGCCGCCACCGCGCCACCAAGCTGCTCGACAACGACGCCCGCGAGGTCGGCACCCGCGGGCGCATCCGCTGCCCGTACCACTCCTGGACCTACGACACGGACGGCACGTGCCTCGGCACGCCCTTGTTCGAGGGCTCCGACGTCCCCGCCGGCCAGGAGCCGATCTTCGACACGTCCGTCGCGACCGGCTTCGACCGCGCCGACTACGGCCTGCTGGACGTGGCCGTCGACACCTGGGGCCCCTTCCTGTTCGTCAACCTGTCGCGTGACCCGTCGCCCCTGGCCGAGCAGCTCGGTGACCTGCCCGCGCGCTTCGCCGACCACCGCCTCGACGAGTGGGTCACGCAGCGGTCCACGACCTACGACGTGGCCGCCAACCACAAGCTCGTCGGCGAGAACTTCATGGAGTACTACCACCTGCCCTGGGTGCACCCGGAGCTCGCGCGGGTCTCGAAGTTCTCCGACCACTACCGCTGGCAGGGTCCCGGGATGTACACGGGCATGTGCACCACGCCGGTGTCGCGCAACACCGACGCCGGCGGCTGGGACGGCCTCGCGCCCCTGAGCACGCTCGGACCGGCCGACGCCGACGCCGGGCGGTTCGTCTGGCTCTTCCCCGCCACCGCGCTGGTCGTGCTGCCCAACCACGCGTTCGTGCTGTTCAACCGGCCCGTCGCCCCGAACCGCACGGTGGAGACGGCGGTGCTGCTCGCCCACCCCGAGTCGCTCGCGGGCCCGGACGCCGAGGACGGCGTCGAGCAGCTCGCCAAGTTCTGGGACCTGGTCAACACCCAGGACCTCGAGATCGTCGAGCGCGTCCAGGAGGGCCTGGAGAACCCGGCCTACCGCGGCGGGCGGATGTGCTTCCGCTTCGAGGAGCCGCTGCACCGGTTCCAGAACATGGTGATCGACAAGATGCTCGGGATCGACCGGGTCCCCGGCGGTGACGCGCTGGACGCCGGGGAGACCATGACGCGGATGTTCCCCGACCCGTGACCCCGACCGTCGAGAATCCGGGACCGGCTCCGTCCTCGACGGGTCGGCGGCCACCGGGGCCACGACGGACGGGACGGGATGTGCTCATGGACCGGAACGAGCTCGACGGGGAACTCTCCGCCCCCGGCGCGCAGGAGCTGCTGACGACGACGGCGATGGCCCACCTCGCCTACACGGGCGGGGACGGCACCCCTCGGGTGGTGCCGGTCGGCTTCTTCTGGACCGGCAGCCAGGTGGTCGTCTCCACGGCGGCGACGGCGCCGAAGGTGGCCGTGCTGCAGGCGCACCCCGACGTCGCGGTGTCGATCGACGCCGGCGACACCCCCGGGGGTGCGCGGGCCCTGTCGATCCGGGGCCGGGCCGAGGTCCGGATCGTCGACGGCGTCGTCGAGGAGTACCTCGCCGCGTCGCGGATCAGCATGGAGCCCGCGGCCGCCGCGGAGTTCGAGCAGGCGGTGCGGGGGTTCTACGACCGCATGGCCCGCATCGCGATCACCCCGACCTGGGCGCGCTTCTACGACTACGACGCCGGGCGGGTGCCGCGCTTCCTGCAGGAGCTCGCGGAGCGCCAGCAGTCCTGACGGGCGCGCCCGGCCACCGGTCCCGGCGCGCGGGAGGCGACATGTGACGATGTGTCACCACTCCAGGCGTCGAGACGAGGTGCGTGGTTGGACGAGCAGCCCGAGGTCCCGGACGAGCCGACGGGCATGACCTACGCGGAGCACTTCCACCCCGCGCGACCGCGGGCGCTGCGCCACCGTCCGCGGGTGCGGCAGAGCTTCGTGCGGCAGGGCACGGCGCGTGACGGGGAGCCCGTGGGCACCAACCCGTCGTACGTGGCGTGGCTGCGCTCGGAGTCGATGCTCGCCGACGCCGACGTCATCGCCCGGCAGTTCTCGGGCAACGGCGCGATGTGGCAGAACCCGTACGCCGACCCCGACCCGCGCCTCGCGGTGGAGACGGCGTCGGTGTGGTTCACCGCCTACCCCCTGTCGCTGATCACGCGGCCGGGCCAGTCGTTCCTCGCGGCGCTGGGCGAGGAGGAGCTGTGGGCGGCGTTCGCCGACGTCGGCATCGAGGCCGTCCACACCGGCCCGGTGAAGCGCGCCGGCGGCATCAGCGGCTGGTCGCTCACCCCGAGCGTCGACGGGCACTTCGACCGCATCTCCACGGTGATCGACCCGGCGTTCGGCACCGAGGCGGAGTTCCGCGCGATGTGCGGCATGGCCACGTTCCACGGCGGCACGATCATCGACGACGTCGTGCCCGGGCACACCGGCAAGGGCGCCGACTTCCGGCTCGCCGAGATGGCCTACGCGGACTACCCCGGCATCTACCACATGGTCGAGATCGAGCCCGACGACTGGCACCTGTTGCCGGAGGTGCCGCCCGGCCGCGACTCGGTCAACCTCGACGCCGCCGCCGAGGAGCAGCTGGAGAAGACCGGCTACATCATCGGCCGGCTCCAGCGGGTGATCTTCTACGCGCCCGGGGTCAAGGAGACCAACTGGAGCGCGACGCGCCCGGTGACCGGCGTCGACGGCGCCGTGCGCCGCTGGGTGTACCTGCACTACTTCAAGGAGGGCCAGCCCTCGATCAACTGGCTGGACCCGACGTTCGCCGGCATGCGCCTGACCATCGGTGACGCCCTGCACTCGCTCGCCGACCTCGGCTCCGGCGCGCTGCGCCTCGACGCCAACGGCTTCCTCGGCGTCGAGAAGAGCGCCGCCGAGGGGAACCCGGCGTGGTCGGAGGGCCACCCCCTCTCCGAGGCCGCGAACCACCTCATCGCGAGCATGGTCCGCAAGGTCGGCGGGTTCACCTTCCAGGAGCTGAACCTGACGATGGACGACATCCGTCAGGTCGGCGAGGCCGGCGCGGACCTGTCGTACGACTTCGTCACCCGCCCCGGCTACCACCACGCGCTGGCCACGGGCGACACCGAGTTCCTGCGGCTGTGCGTGCGCACCAGCCTCGACACCGGCATCGACCCCGCCTCGCTGGTGCACGCGCTGCAGAACCACGACGAGATGACCTACGAGCTGGTGCACTGGTCGACCGGGCACCGCGACGACGTCTTCACGTTCCGCGGCGCGGAGACCACCGGCGGCGAGATCGGCGACACCGTGCGGCGCGAGCTCGCGACGCGGTTGGCCGGTGAGAGCGCCCCGTACAACCTGGTGTTCACCACCAACGGCATCGCCTGCACCACCGCGACCGTCATCGCCGCCGCGCTGGGCCTGCGCGACCTCGACGCGCTCGACGCCGACGACGTCGAGTGCATCCGGCAGATCCACCTGCTGCTCGCGATGTTCAACGCGATGCAGCCCGGGGTGTTCGCCCTGTCGGGCTGGGACATCACCGGGATGCTGACGCTGCCGCCCGAGCGCGTCGCGGGCCTGCTCGCCGAGGGCGACACCCGCTGGATCCACCGCGCCGCCCACGACCTCATGGGCGTCGCGCCGGACGCGACGCAGTCGGCCGAGGGCATGCCGCGCGGGCGCAGCCTCTACGGCAGCGTGCCCGACCAGCTCGCCGACGAGGCCAGCTTCCTGCGCCAGCTCGCGGCGATCCTCGGGGTGCGCAAGCACTACGGCATCGCGACGAGCCGCCAGGTCGACGTCCCGGACGTGTCCCACCGCGGGCTGCTGGTGCTCGTCCACGAGCTGGACGGGTCCCGGCCCCGGCACGCCCTCACGGTGCTCAACTTCGCCGCCGAGCCGGTGACGGCGACCGTGCGCTCCGAGGTGCTCGTGCCCGGCAGCAGCGTGGTCGACATGTTCACCCAGGAGACCGTCGGCGTCGTCGACGACCTGCACGCGTTCACCGTCGACCACAACGCCCACCAGGGCCACGCCCTGCTGGTGGAGGCGCCGGCGGCCGACCGACCGGACCTCCGCGAGGAATGAGATCGCCGGGAATGGCGGCGTCGCCCGGGAGGAGCAGCGCCGAATGATCGACCGCCATTCTTCCGCGTGCCTTCCGCGCCGTTCATGACGGCATATCCGTCCCGTTCTCTTCGTCCTCGCCCGATCGGCCCCGGAATGGGTCACACCGAACGCCGATTGCTCGACCGAGGAGTGGCGAGGACCCTCGCCCCCATCTCGTCGTCGAGGGGGGTTCGCGATGACCACCACCATGTCCCTGCGGGCCGTCGCCGCGACTCTGCTGATCGGGGCGGGTCTCGGCCTGGTCGGCTGCTCGTCATCAGCGCCGCCTCCGCCGCCTCCCCCGCCGCTCCCGGCCGGTCACTACACGAACCCGAACACGCCCCACGGCACGGAGACGTTGGACGTCAACGCCCAGGGCGGTTACATCCAGGCCGCCACCGTCGCCGGCGTGCACCACAGCATCAACGGCACCACGGCGCCCGCGTCCGATGGACTCACCTTCACGGAGAGCTTCGGAGGGGCGTGCACCGGTCAGCCCGGGACCTACGTGGTGACCACCGACGCCGGCGGTGTCCATTTCCGTCTGGTCACCGACCCCTGCGCTTCCCGCGCTCAGGACTTCCCGTCGGGCGCGTGGTCGCGAGGGTAGGGAACGCTAGAGCCCGTCGATCATGAGGCCGACGGTGAAGTCGAACCGCTCGTGGCCCTCGCCGGCGGTGAGCTCGGCGGCGTGGCGCCGCACGGTCGGGAACGTCGCCGCCGGGAGCGCCTCGAACCGGCGGACCAGCTCGTCGCGGTCGAGCACCCAGGCGGCGTCCGCGTCGCCCGAGCGCGCGCGGGCGATCGACACCTCGAGGCAGTAGGCCGAGACGTAGAGCAGCAGCGCGTCGCACGCCCAGGCCGCGTCGCGCGGGGCGACGCCGCCGGCGAGCAGGATCGCGAGCATCCCCTCGTTGACCCGCAGGACCTCGAGGTCGGTGGGCACCATCGCGAGCGCCGCCCGCGAGACGCCCGGGTAGCGCAGGTACCGGTCGCGCAGCGCGGCGCAGACGGCCCGGATCTGCTCGCGCCACGTCGCCGGGTCCGGCGCCGGCAGCTCGACCTCGCGGCAGAGCCGCCCGATGAGCAGCTCGTCGAGGTCGGCCTTGTTGACCACGTGCGCGTAGAGCGACGCGGGCCCGGTGTCCAGCGCGGTGGCGAGCCGGCGCATCGTCAGCGCCTCGTACCCCTCGGCCGCGACGACCTCGAGCGCGGTGTCCACCACCTGCTCGACGGTCAGCGGGGACGCCCGCCGCCGGGGGCGCGCGTCGGCGACCTCCGCCCCGGCCCGGTGCCGGGCGGCCCGCCGCTCCCTCGGGTTCACACGGTCACCCTAGCTTGACGCGAACGGCGTTCCCTGACTAGAACGGTGTTCGTGCTGACGAACACCGCTCCTCCTCGCTCACTGCGCGAGGCCTGGATCGCGCTGACGGGGCTGTCCGCCGTCTTCCTGGTCGAGATGCTGGACAACTCGGTCCTCACCGTCGCGCTGCCCACGATCGGGCGCGAGCTGCACGCGTCGACGCTCGCGCTGCAGTGGGTCACCAGCGCGTACGTGCTGGTCTTCGGCGGGCTGATGCTGGTGTTCGGCGCGATCGCCGACCGCGTCGGACGCCGGCGGGTCATGCTGGTCGGGCTGGCGCTGCTCGGGATCGCGAGCCTCGCGACCGCCGTCGTCACCAGCGCCGAGCAGCTCATCGCCGTCCGCGCGCTCATGGGCGTGGCGGCGGCGATGACGACGCCCGGATCGATCGCGCTCGCCTTCCGGCTGTTCGGCGACGAGGGCCTGCGGATGCGGGCCATCACGCTGATCTCGACCGTCGGCCTGGTCGGCCTCGCGGTCGGGCCCGTGGTCGGCGGGTTCGTGCTCGCCGTCGCGCCGTGGCAGGTCCTGCTGCTGGTCAACGTGCCGATCGCCGCGCTCGCGTTCCTCGGCGTGCGGCTCGGGATCGCCCCGGACGACCCCGCCGACCTGCACCGCGTCCCCCTCGACGTCCCCGGCGCGCTGCTGGGCACCGCGACGATCGTGCTCGCCCTCCTCGCGCCCACGCTGTTCGTCGAGCGGGGCAGCGGCGCGTGGGCGCCGTGGGTGGCCACCGCCGCGGCCGTCGTCGCGGGGACGCTGTTCGTCGTGCGTGAGCGCACCGCGCGCCACCCGCTGCTCGACCTCGCGCTGGTCGCGCGCCCGCTGGTGTCCGGCGGACTGGCCCACAAGGCCGCCGCCGGCCTGGCCGTCACCGGCCTCGGCTACGTCGTGACGCTGCAGCTGCAGCTCGAGTGGGGCTGGTCGCCGGGCCTGGCCGCGCTCGGGATGCTGCCCCAGGTCGCCGTGCTCCTCGCGGCGGGGCCGTTCGTCACGCCGTTCGTGGAGCGGGTCGGGTCGGACCGCGCCGCCTGGCTCGGCTCGGCCGCGATCGTCGCCGGGCTCGCCGTCTTCACCACCGCCGGCCGCGCCGGCTACCCCGGCGTCGCCCTGGCCCTCGCGCTCGTGGCGGCCGGCCTGCGCGTCGTGGGCGTCGTCGCCGCCCTGAGCGTCATGCGCGGCCTGCCGCAGAACCGCACCTCGATCGGCGCGGCGCTGGTCGACACCGCCGACGAGGTCACCTCCGGCGTCGGCATCGCCGTCACCGGCACGGTGCTCGCCGCGCTCGTCACCGGCTCGATCGCGACGCCCACCCTGTCCCCGGCACAGACCGCGCAGTTCGGCCACGCCGCGACGGTCTCGGGGCTGGTGCTGACGCTCGCGGCCGCCGCGCTCGCCGGGTGGGCCACCGTCCGGACGCGGAACGCGGTCTAACCGGGGTCGACCATCGCCGGCGGGTCGTCGGGCAGGGCGGGCGTGCGCCGCGGGGTGGGGCGGTGGCCGAGGAACGCGGGCCGGTTCGCGTGGCCGAGCAGCAGCGGGAGCACGTCGCGGGCGGTCACCGCGCCGTACCAGCCGGCGTGCGCCGGGGCCTCCCCGAACGCCGTGACCGCGTCGGGCCGCACGGTCGGGCCTGCGACGACGAGCGGGGTGGGGTCGCCGGTGTGCAGCACCCCGCCCGTCGACGGCGTCGCGTGGTCGCCGGTGACGGCGACGACGGCCTCGCCCGCGAGGTCGAGCAGGTCCGCCAGTCCCGGGTCGGCGGCCTCGAGCACCTCGAGCTTGGCGCGCGGGCGCTTGGTGTGGCCGGCGTCGTCGGTGGCCTTGGTGTGGACGTGGACGAACGCGGCGCCCCCGGCGACGAGCTCGCGGGCCGCGGCCAGGCGCGCGCGGAGGTCGTCGCCGACGTCGGGCACCGGCGGGAGGTCACGGGTGCGCAGGCCGAGCACGGCAGCGAGGCCGCGGTAGAGCCGCGTGCTCGTCACCGCGGCCCCGGGGACGCCGACCTGCTCGGCGAACGACGGCACGTCGCCGAGCGCGCCCGACCACTTGGTGGTGAGCACGTCCAGCGGCGGCACGCCGCGGGCGGTCCGGGCGGCGTTGACGGGGTGCGCGCGCTGCGCCGCGCGGACCTCGTGCAGCAGCGCGGTGAGGGCCGCGGCGGTCGGGGCCGCGCCCGGCGCCTCCGCCAGCGGCAGCACCCGCAGCCAAGGGTGGCGGTCCTCGAAGAACGGGTCGGAGTCGGTGACCGCACCGTCGGCGTGGGCGGGCAGCAGGAGCACCGCCTCGCCGCGCCCACCGAGCGGCTCGAGCCGGTGGCCGTGAGCGCCGGCCAGGAGCGCGAGCTCGGCGAGCAGCGCGGCCGCGTCGTCGGCGTCGTCCCGCCCGGCCCGACCCGTGATCCACACCCGGCCGTCCGGGCCGGTCCACGACGTGCGCACGGCGGCGTGCGTGACGGCCACCCCGGGCGGGACGTCCACCCCGGCGCCGAGGGCCTCGAGCACCGCCCGGCCCGGGAACGGCACGTCGGCGTACCCGAACAGCGCCCAGTGCGCGAGCTCCGAGGACGCCGCGCGGCCCCAGCCGAACGGCAGGTGCCACCCCGACGCGCCCCGCGCGGCGAGGGCGTCGAGGACGGGCGTGCGCGCCGCCTCGGCCGGGGTGCGGCCACCGAGCTCGGGCGCGGGCCGGTCGCCGAGGCCGTCGAGGACGACGAGCACCACCGGCAGGCGGTCGTCGGCGAGGCGCGGCTGCGTCTCGCCGTACCCGGGTGCGGTCACGCCAGCAGCTCGGCGAGGACGGGCACGGTCGCCGGCGGCACCAGCTCGCGCCACGTCCCGTCGGCGAAGCGCGCGCGGATGGCCGCGGCGTCGAGCTTGACCGCGGGATCGCCGTCGACGACCACCACGCGGTAGCCGCCATCGGCGAGCCGGCCGGCCTTGTCGGACTCCCACGCCGAGTAGGCCCGCACGTAGTGCACGGCCTCGCGCGGGACGTACTCGGCCCACACCTGCGGGCGGGTGAGGTCGAACGGCACGACGGTCGTGCGGTCCGCGAGCCCGGCCGCGGCGAGCGCGGCGTCGAGCAGCCGCACGCGCTCGTAGTAGGTGAACGGGTTGGCCTCGTCGGTGTGGCGGTGCGCCGACGTCGCCGCGAGGTGGCGCGCGGCGGTGTCGGGGTTGGTGACGGCGACGACGAGGTGGTCGTGCTCGGCGAGGGCGAGCGCGAACAGCTCGAGGTGCTGGGCGTGGACGGGCTGGAAGCGCCCGGTCACGGCCGCCAGGGTCATCGGGCGGAGCGTCATCGGGCTCCGCGCAGCAGGCCGCGGGCGATGGCGTTGCGCTGGATCTCGACCGTCCCGGCGGGGATCTTGAGGTTGCGGGCGATGCGGTAGAGCTTCTCCTCCGGCGAGCCCTTGCGCAGGCCCGTCCCGCCGTGGACCTGCACGGCGCGGTCGGCCACGCGCAGGAACGCCTCGTCGTTGATCACCTTGACCAGGCTCATCAGCCGCGGCGCCGCGGGGTCCAGCGGCATGCCGAACGCGCCGCCGGGCAGCGCGTCCAGCTCGGCCTGGGCCTGCAGCGACGCCGCCCGGGCGGTGTACACGTCGGCGTCCATGTCGGCGAGCATGTGCTGCACGGCCTGCAGCTCGGCGATCGGCGACCCGCCCGAGGTGCGCCGCTGCGCCCGCTCGAGGGCCCGGTCGAGCAGCCAGCTCCCCCATCCCGCGCACATCCCGCCGCGGCACAACCGCCGCCAGTTGATCCAGGCCATGGCCAGCGCGAACCCGTCGCCCGGCTCGCCGACGACGTCCTCCGCGGGCACCCGCACGCCCTCGAGGTGCAGCTCGCCGGTGAGACCGTCGTCGAGCATGGTCGGGATGTCGCGGCCGCGCGTGAAGCCCGGCGCGCGGGCGTCGACGAGGAACATCGACAGCGAGCGCGTGCCCGCGCCGGGGTCGGTGACGGCGGTGATCTGGACGACGTCGCAGAAGTGCGCGTTGGTGATCCAGGCCTTGGTGCCGTCGAGAATCCAGTCGCTGCCGTCCCGGCGGGCGCGGGTCTCCATGCCCAGCACGTCGGTGCCGACGTGGACCTCGGTGTTGGCGAACGCCGCGGTGATCTCACCGGCCAGCAGCGGGTCGAGCCACTGCTCGCGGGCCGCGTCGGAGCAGTGCTCGATCGCCGGGTTGGGGCCCTCGGTCCACGCCAGCGCCGCGAGCCCCAGCCCCAGGCCGGCGTGCCGGTAGACGTACTCCTCGACGTGCTGCATCTCGGCGCGGGTGAACCCGCCCCCGCTGGGGACGTGGGGCGCGTAGAGGTCGGCAGCGGCCGCGCGGCGCTGCACCTCGCGCCGCGCCTCCCACACCGCGGGGTGCATCCGGCCGGCCTCGTCGAGGCGCGGGTTCCACGCCGTGCCGGCGTCCCGCGCCGCGAGCTCGGCCTCGAGCGGGGCGACCTCGGCGTCGAGGAACGCGGCGAAACGGGTCGCGTAGTCGGTGACGCGGTCGGTGGAGCCAGTGGTCACCCGCAAGCCCTATGGCCTTCGGGACCGTCCCGTCAACGCCTACTGTCACCCGTGTGCCGGTGCTGCGCGCGGACGCCTCCCTGCTGCTCGTCGTCGACCTGCAGGAACGCCTGATGCCGGCCATCGCCGGGGGCGCCGCGGTGGTCGAGAACGCCTGCCGGCTCGTGCGCGGCGCGGAACGCCTCGGCGTCGCCGTGCACGCCACCGAGCAGAACCCCGCCGGTCTGGGCCCGACCGTCGCGGCCGTCGCGGAGCTCCTCCCGACCCCGGCGGCGCCCAAGACGGCGTTCGCGGCCGAGGTGCCGGCGCACCCGGGCACGGTCGTCGTCGCCGGGTGCGAGGCCCACGTCTGCGTGCAGCAGACCGTCCTGGGCATGCGCGCGACCGGCCGCGACGTCGCGGTCGTCGCCGACGCCGTCGGCAGCCGCACCGAGGCCAACCACGCGCGGGCGCTCGACCGCCTCCGCGCGCACGGCGTCGACGTGGTGACCACCGAGATGGTGCTGTTCGAGTGGCTGCACGACAGCGACCACCCGGCCTTCCGGGAGGTACAGAAACTCATCAAGTGAGTGCTAACGTTCGTGGTGACTGACCGAGGTGGGTGGTGACCGTGACCGACGACGACCCCGAGGACGCCGCCCTGCGCGCGCTCGTGGAGCCGCGCCGCCGCGCCATCCTGCGCCTCGTCGCCCACGACGAGCTGTCGGCCGGCGAGATCGCGTCGACGTTCGACGTCACCCGACCCGCGATCAGCCAGCACCTCACCGTGCTCAAGGACGCCGGTCTGCTCGTCGAGCGCCGCGAGGGCACACGCCGGCTCTACCGCGCCCGCTCCGAGGGCCTCGACGGCCTGCGGGCGTTCCTGGAGGACCTCTGGGCGTCCTCGCTCGACACCGCCCGCCGCCTCGTCGAGGCCGACCGAGGGAGACGTGACGATGACGAGCACCACGCCGCGGGCTGAGGTCACGCCGCTGCGCCGCCCGCCGATCCGGCAGGCGACGACGGTGCGCAGCGACCGCGCGCACACGTTCGACGTCTTCGTCGCGACCATCGGGCAGTGGTGGCCCCTGCAGCCGTACTCGGCAGGCAAGGAGCGCGTGCGCGAGGTGCTCGTCGAGCCCCGTCTCGAGGGACGCGTGTTCGAGCGGTGGGACGACGGCACCGAGTGCGACTGGGGCCGGCTGCTCGCCTGGGAGCCCCCGGCACGCCTGGTGATGACCTGGAACATGACCCCGGCGCCCACCGAGGTCGAGCTGACCTTCACCGAGCTGGGCCCGTCCCTGACCCGCGTCGCCGTCGAGCACCGTGGCTGGGAGGCCCTGTCCGACGCCCAGCTCGGCGAGGACTGCGCGCGACCCGGCGGCTACGCGGGCGGGGCGTTCGTGCGGGGCTGGACCGAGGTGCTGGGCGCCCTCACCGCGGCGGCGGAGGCCTGACCGTCAGGCCGCGCCGCGGGTGGCGACGAGGTCCAGCGCCACGTCGACGATCATGTCCTCCTGCCCGCCCACCAGCCCGCGCCGGCCGATCTCCACGAGCAGCTCGCGGGTGTCGACGCCGTACTGCGCGGCGGCGTTCTCGGCGTGGCGCAGGAAGCTGCCGTAGACCCCGGCGTAGCCCAGGGTCAGCGTCTCGCGGTCGACCCGGACGGGCCGGTCCTGCAGCGGGCGCACGAGGTCGTCGGCGGCGTCCTGGAGCGCGAACAGGTCGCAGCCGTGGGTCCACCCGTAGGTGTTCGCGACGGCGACGAACGCCTCGAGCGGGGTGTTGCCGGCCCCTGCGCCCTGCCCGGCCAGGGAGGCGTCGACGCGCACGGCGCCGTGCTCGACCGCGGTCACCGAGTTGGCGACCGACAGCGAGAGGTTCTCGTGGGCGTGGATCCCGATCTGGGTCTCGGGCTGCAGCACCCGGCGGTACGCGTCGAGGCGCGCGGCGACGTCGGGCATCGTCAGGCGGCCGCCGGAGTCGGTGACGTAGACGCAGTGCGCGCCGTAGGACTCCATCAGCGCGGCCTGCCGTGCGAGCTCCTCCGGCGGCGCCATGTGGCTCATCATGAGGAACCCGCTGACGTCCATGCCCAGCTCGCGGGCGGTCGCGATGTGCTGCGCGGCGACGTCGGCCTCGGTGCAGTGGGTGGCGACGCGCACGGAGCGCACACCGAGCTCGTGGGCGCGGCGCAGCTCACCGATCGTGCCGATGCCGGGCAGCAGCAGCGTGGTGAGCACCGGGCTGCGGTCGCTGGCCTCGATCGCCTCGGCGGCCGCGGCGATCCACTCCCAGTCGGTGTTCGAGCCGGGCCCGTAGGTGAGGCTCGCGCCCGCCAGGCCGTCGCCGTGCGAGACCTCGATGGCGTCGACGCCCGCGTCGGCCAGCGCGCGGGTGATGGTGCCGACGGCGTCGGGCGCGAGGCGGTGGCGAATGGCGTGCATGCCGTCCCGCAGGGTCACGTCCTGGACGTAGAGGTTCGTGGTCGTCGGGCTGCTCATCGGGCGCTCCGGGTGGCTGTCCTGGCTGCGAGGTCCTCGCCGACGCGCAGCGCGGCCGAGGTCATGATGTCGAGGTTGCCGGCGTAGGCCGGGAGGTAGTGCGCGGCGCCCTCGACCTCGAGGAACACCGACACCTGGTGACTGGGGCGCGGCCCGTCGCCGATGAGCGTGTGCAGCGGCTGGTCGTCGGGCACGGGCCGCACCTGGACGGCCTGCTTGAGCCGGTAGCCCGGCACGTACTCGGCCACGGTCTTGACCATGGCCTCGACGGCGGTGGTGACCTCCGCGGCGAGGCGCGGCCCGTCCGGCGGGTCGGTCGCGTCGCCGACGAGGCAGAGCACCGTGTCGCGCATGATCAGGGGCGGCTCGGCGGGGTTGAGCACGATGATCGCCTTGCCGCGCCCGGCGCCGCCGACCTGCTCGATCGCCGCCGCCGTCGTCTCGGTGAACTCGTCGATGTTGGCGCGCGTGCCGGGACCGGCCGAGCGCGACGCGATCGAGGCGACGATCTCGGCGTAGGGCACCGGCGTCACCGACGCCACCGCGGCGACGATCGGGATCGTGGCCTGGCCGCCGCAGGTGACCATGTTGACGTCCGGCACGTCGCCGAGCTGCGCGAGGTTCACCGGCGGGACGACGTACGGGCCCAGCGCCGCGGGCGTCAGGTCGACCAGGCGCTTGCCGTGGGGACGCAGCACCTCGGCGTTGGCGACGTGTGCCCTGGCCGACGTCGCGTCGAACACGATGTCGATCTCGTCGAACCCGTCGAGCGCGACGAGACCCTCGACGCCGGTGTCGACCGCGGCGATGCCGAGGCGCCGCGCGCGGGCGAGGCCGTCGGAGTCGGGGTCGATGCCGACCATCGCGGCGACCTCGAGCCTCGAGGACAGCCGCACGATCTTGAGCATGAGGTCGGACCCGATGTTGCCGGACCCGATGATCGCGACCTTGGTCCTCTGGGGGGTGGTCGTCACGTGGTCTCCTCCTCGAAGCGGACCGCGACCTCGCCGAGGCCGGTGATCTGGGCGGTGAAGCGGTCGCCCGGGGCCACGGGGACCATCGGGCCGAGCGCGCCGGAGAGCACGACGTCGCCCGCCCGCAGCGGGTCGCCGAGGTCGCCGGCCGTGCGGGCGAGCCAGGCGAGCGCGGCCAGGGGGTCGCCCAGGCAGGCGGCGCCGGAGCCCTGCGAGACGACCTCGTCGCCGCGCCGCAGCGTCATGGCGACGTCGCGGGGCTCGGCCTCGTCGAGCGTGACCCGCTCCGGGCCGAGGACGTAGAGCCCGCTCGAGCCGTTGTCGGCGACGGTGTCGGCGAACGTGATGTCCCAGCCGGCCACGCGGCTGTCGACGATCTCGAGTGCGGCGCGCTGGTGGTCGACGGCGGCGCGCACCCGGTCGTCGGTCACCTCGCCGTCGAGGTCGGCGCCGAGCACGAACGCGACCTCGGCCTCGATGCGCGGCTGCAGCAGGCGCCCGGCCGCGACGACGCCGGCGTGGTCGACGGGCATGTCGTCGAACAGCACGCCGAAGTCCGGGGTGTCGACGCCGAGCTGCGCCTGCACGGCGGGGTTCGTCAGGCCGACCTTGCGCCCGACCACCCGCGCGCCCCCGGCCACCCGGTGCGCGGTGAGCCGGCGCTGGACGTCGTACGCGTCATCGGGTGCGATGAGGTCGCGGACCGGGGCGCACGGCGTCCCCGTCGTGGCGGCGTCGAGGAGGCGCTCGGTGGCCTGGTCGACGGCGGTGGTGATGGGCACGGGACGACGGTGACGGGTGGCCCGCCCCGGTGACCAGCGCCGAGTTCCGCTCAGCTGAACCCGGGCGGTCGAGTGCCGGGAACGACCGGGGAGTTCGTGCGCAGAGAAGCAGCGAGATACCCGTTCGCTGCGGTCAGGGGGCGGCCGAGGCGCGGCGGGCGAGCATGGCGGCGATGCCGGCGGCGGCCGCGCGGACGGCGTCGGCGTGGCGGTCGGGGCGGAAGCGGTGCACCGGGCCGGTGACGCTGACCGCCGCGCGGACGCCCTGCCCGGGCTCGGGGACCGGGGCGGCGACGCAGGTGATCCCGACCGCCGACTCCTCGTGCTCGTACGCCAGGCCCCGCGCCACGATCTCGTCGAGCTGCGCGCGCAGCACGGGGACGTGGGTGATCGTGCGGGGCGCGCGGCGCCCGAGCGGCGCGGCCAGCACCGCCGACCGCACGTCCGGCGGCGCGTGCGCCAGCAGCACCTTGCCGATCGCGGTGGCGTGCAGCGGCATCCGCCCGCCGAGCCGGGACGGCGAGGGCACCTGCTGGTGCCCGCCCATCTTCGCCGCGTAGACGACCTCGTGGCCCTCGCGCAGGCCGAGGTGCACGGTCTCGTGGGTGCGCTCGTAGAGGTCCTCGAGGAACGGCGTCGCCACCTCGAGCAGCCCGCGCCCCACCGACGCGCGCATCCCGAGCTCGAAGACGAGGGCCGCGAGGCGGTAGCGGCCGTCGACGCGCTCGAGCAGGCCGTGGTCGACGAGCTCGCCGAGGGTGCGGTGCGCCGTGCTCTTGGGCAGGCCGGTGCGCCGCACGACGTCGGCGAAGCCGAGCGTGGCGTCCTCGGCCGTGAACGCCTGCAGCACGGCGAGGGCCTTCCCCAGGACGGTGTCGATACACTGGACCGTACGGCGTTCCACCCGTGCCCAGCAGGACCCAGGAGGACCCGTGCCCCCACGTCGACGCCGCGCGGGCGGGACGGCCACGTCCGGCCCCGGGCTCACGGCCGACCGCATCATCGACGCGGCCCTCGTCATCGCCGACCAGGAGGCCGACCTCGACGCGCTGACGGTCCGGCGCCTGGCCGCGGACCTCGACGTCGGCGTCATGACGCTCTACGGCTACTTCCGCAACAAGGACGAGATCCTCGACGCGATGGGCGACCGCATCCTCGGGTCGATGACGCTGCCCGAGCAGGTCGACACCGAGCCCGCCGCCGCGCTGCGCGCCCTCGGGCGCGCGTTCCTGCGCCTGATGCGCGAGCACCCGAGCGTGGTCCGACTGCTCGCCACCCGCGTCACCGACAGCCCGGGCGCGCTGGTCAACGCCATGGAGGGCGTGCTCGAGCGGCTCGCGCTCGCCGGCATCACCGGCCCGCTCGCGGTGCGCTGCTACGGCTTCCTCATCACCTACGCCCTGGGCTTCTCCGCCTACGAGACCCCGCGCGCGTGGGGCCGGGCGGACGACGCCGCCGAGGCGCGCCGCCAGCGCAGCCACTTCTACGCCGGGCTGTCGCGCGAGCGCTTCCCGCACATCGTCGACCTCGCCGACGAGCTGCCCGCCCTCCCCACGGACGAGCAGTTCGCCGACGGGCTCGAGGCCTGGATCGCGGGGATGGTCACCCGCCTGCCGACGGCGGGACGCGCGGCCCCGGCGTAGCGCCGGGACCGCGCGTCGGTCCGCCGGGTCGGGGTCAACTGCCGCCCGCCGGGACGGCGCGGGGAGCCGCGTCCGCCGGCGCCGCCTCCACCGGCGACGTCGACGCCGGCATCCGCAGCGCGAGTCCGGCGAGCAGCGAGATCACCGCACCGATCGCCATGTAGACGGCGATGCCGATCCAGCCGCTGGACTGCTGCAGCGACGCGGCGATGGCCGGCGCGAACCCGTTGCCGAGGATCGTGCCGATCGTGAAGCCGATGCCCATGCCGCTGAAGCGCAGCGCGGCCGGGAAGACGCCGGAGAAGTAGGCCGGGAACACCGCGTAGTTCGCCGAGTAGGCCAGGAACACGACGACGAAGCCGAGCAGCATGAGGCCGTAGCTGCGGGTGTTGAGCAGGGTGAACCAGAGGAACGGCGTGACGACGAGCGCCGCGCCGCCGGCGAGGAACACCGCGCGGACGCCGAACCGGTCGGCCAGCCGGCCCGCGAGCGGGATCGCGATCAGCAGCACCACGGCGGCCGGCAGGAGGACGCCGAGCATCGCCGTGCTCGACAGGCCCAGGGCGGTGCGGCCGTAGGAGATCGAGTAGACGGTGGTCAGCGTGAAGACCATGCCCGCGGAGATCGTGGCCAGGGCGACCAGGACGACCGCCTTGCCGGAGCCGCGCAGCACCTCGAGCAGGGGCAGGCGACGCACGGCGCCGGCCTGCTTGATCGCGACGAAGTCGGGGCTCTCCTCGAGCGTGAGGCGCACGACGAGCCCGACGACGACGAGCACGGCGCTGACCAGGAACGGGATGCGCCAGCCCCAGGAGAGCAGCGCGGGCTCGGGCAGCGTCAGCACGGCGAGGAAGACGAGGTTGGACAGGATCATGCCGGCCGAGGTCCCCGTGTTGACCAGCGCGCCGCGCAGCCCGCGGCGGGACTCCTCGGAGTGCTCGACGGTCATGAGCACCGCGCCGCTGTACTCGCCGCCCACCGAGACGCCCTGCAGCACGCGCAGGAACACCAGCAGGATCGGCGCCGCGATCCCGATGCTCGCGTAGGTCGGCAGCAGGCCGATGAGGAACGTCGAGCCGCCCATCAGCAGCAGCGTGATGACGAGGATCGTCCGGCGCCCGACGCGGTCGCCGAAGTGGCCGAAGACCAGGGCCCCGAGGGGCCGGGCGACGTAGCCGACACCGAACGTCGACAGGGCGATGAGCGTGCCCGCGAGCGGGTCGAACGTCGGGAAGAAGATCTTGGCGAACACCAGCGACGACGCGAGCCCGTAGATCGCGAAGTCGTAGTACTCGATGGTGGTGCCGATCCAGCTGGCGACCACGGCCTTCGCCGGACTGCGGCGAGGTCCGGTGGTGACGGACATGGGGACTCCCGGTGAGGGGGACGGGGACGTCACCGGCGGGGGCCGGGAGCGCCGAGGGAGCCCGGTCGGGTGCTGGAGCGAGCGGCGTCCGGCCGGGTCCGTGCTTTGTACGGTGTGACGCACGAGCCCGTCAAGCACGGGTCCGGCGACGGCGCGGGGTCGTCACACGACCGCAACAGAAGGACCTCGTGACAAGCACGGGAAGGTGTGCGATGTTTCGTACCGTACTTAGTACGTGGCCGAGCGGCGGAGGTGCCGGTGGACGACGCGGTGATGGACCTCGAGGTCGTCGGGCTGCGCCGCGAGGCGGACGGCGTCCTGTCGGTGGAGCTGCGCGACCACCGTGACCGCCTGCTGCCCGCGTGGGAGCCCGGCGCGCACGTCGACCTCGCGGTCGGCGAGCACGTCCGGCAGTACTCGCTGTGCGGCGACCCGGCGCAGCGGCGCCGCTACCGCGTCGCGGTGCTGCGCGAGCCCGCCTCGCGCGGCGGCTCGGCGCACGTCCACGAGCGGCTGCGCCCCGGCGACGAGGTCGAGGTCGGCGGGCCGCGCAACCACTTCCCGCTCCCCGCCGCACCCCGGTACGTCCTCGTCGCCGGCGGCATCGGGATCACCCCGGTGCTGACGATGGCCGTCGCGCTCGCCGCGCGCGGCGCCGACTGGCACCTCGCCTACCTCGGCCGCTCGCGGGCGGGCATGGCGTTCCTCGACGAGCTCGCCCGCCTGGACCCGAGCCGCGTCACCGTCCACGCCGACGACACCGACGGCGCCCCGGACCTCGGGCGCCTGCTGGAGGAGGTCGACGGCGACACCGCGCTCGCCGTCTGCGGCCCGGCCGGGCTGATCGGCGCCGTCGAGGCCCACGCCGCCGCGCACGCGCTGCCCGCACCGCAGGTGGAGCGCTTCACCGCCGTGGCGCGCGACGAGGCCGACGAGACCCCGTTCGACGTGGTCGTCGCGAGCACGGGGCGGCGGATCGCCGTCCCCGCCGGGCGCTCCGCGCTCGAGGCCCTCGACGCCGCCGGCCACGCGCTGCCGAACGCCTGCCGCGACGGCGTCTGCGGCAGCTGCCTGGTCGGCGTCCTCGCGGGCGAGCCCCAGCACCGCGACGCCCTCACCGCCCCCGACCGCACCGACGTCCTGGCCCCGTGCGTCTCCCGCGCGCGGTCCGCCGAGCTCGTGCTGGACCTGTAGAGACCCAGGAGAACCCGTGACCACCACGCCCGACGAGATCGCCCCGCGCCGCCCGCGCCTGTCGCGGCGCTACGTCCCGCGCGCCGAGCCGACCGAGCCCGGTCCCCCGGTGCAGGCCGGGTCCGACTGGTCGAACTGGAGCACCTACGACCGCGCCGAGCTGGGGTTCCGCGACCACTGGTACCCCGCGGTCTGGGCGCACGAGGTCGGTCGCAAGCCCGTGCCCGTGACCATCTGCGGCGAGAAGATCGTGCTCGTCCGCGACGACCGCACCGGCGCGATCCGGGGCCTCCACGACCGCTGCCCCCACCGCGGCGTGCCGCTGTCGCTGGGCCGGCGGCAGTTCCCGGGCACGATCTCCTGCCCGTACCACGGCTGGACCTACGACCTCGCCGACGGCCGCCTGGCCGCCGTCATCACCGACGGCCCCGACTCCCCCATCTGCGGCAAGGTGTCGGTCGCGACCTACCCCGTCGAGGAGCGCCTCAGGCTGGTCTTCGTGTACATCGGCGAGCTGCGCGCGGACGGCACGCCGCCGCCGGTCGAGGACGACATCCCGGCCGAGCTGACGCAGAACACCCTGGTGCTCGGCGGCCGCAACGAGATCCGCGACGGCAACTGGCGCTTCGCTGCCGAGAACGGCTTCGACGAGGGCCACGCCAAGTACCTGCACAACACGGCGCTGTGGCGGCTGTTCAAGGTCATGCCGACCTGGAACAGGACGCGCATCGTCGAGCGTGACGGCTGGCTCATCCGCGTGCAGGACGAGGTGCACTGGGAGGCCGAGTTCCCCGGCGTCGGGACCTTCAGCAACAGGCGCTGGTGGAAGCGGATGCCGCTGCCCGACCGGCCCGGCAGGAACGGCGACGCCAACCCCGTCATCGCCGCCCTGGACCTGCCGGGCTTCGTCAGCATCCGGCTGCCCGGCATCCTGCGCGTCGCCTACCCGCAGTTCATCCACTACGAGTGGTACGTCCCGGTGGACGCCGACCACGTGCGCTACGTGCAGCTGATGGTCCGCTTCGAGACGGGCTGGAAGGCCGCGCTGTTCGGGGCGAAGTACCTGGCGGCGATCCGGTGGCTCTTCCACGGGCAGTTCACCGCCCAGGACGCCTGGATGGTCGACGTCATGGACTCCCCGCCGGAGCGGCTCTACCGCCCCGACCTGTCGCTGACCGCGTGGCGCAAGCACGTGGAGGACAGCGACGTGGTGGTGCAGACGGTGGCGCGCCGTGGCCACTGAGACCGCCCTGCTCTCCCACGGCCGGCGCGGGGTCGTGGGCGGGCCGGTGACGCTCGTGCTGCACGGGGGCGGACCGGGCTGCCACGCGGCGAGCGACTTCGCCGCGGTCATGGCCGCCCGCCCGGACCGGGCCTGGCTGTGGGCCGACCTGCCCGGCTACGGCCGCTCCGCCGCCGCCCCCGGCCCCCGGCTCACCGCCGCGGCCCGGGCGCTGCTCGCCCTGCTCGACGGCCTCGGCGTCGACCGTGCCGACGTGCTCGCCCAGTCCTACGGCGGATCGGTCGCGCTGCTCGTGGCGAGCGAGGAGCCCGCACGGTTCGGGCGCCTCGTGCTCGTCGGCAGCACGCCGACGGCCACCCCGAACGGCGTGGCCGGTCTGCTCGACACCGGTCTCGGCACCCGGCTACGCGACGCCTACGCCGGCGACGGCCGTCCCGACGCCACGCGGATGCGGCGGCTGATCGCCGGCGCGGAGTGGTGGGACGGCGACCGGGTCCCCGACGCGCTGGTCGAGGCCCGGTTCCGCGCCGACCGCGCGGCGGCCGGCGCGCCGGGTGTCCCCGAGGACCTCGGCGACCGGCTCGCCCACGTCACGGCCCCGGTGCACCTCGTGTGGGGCCGCCACGACCCGTTCGCCGGCCCCGCCTACGCCGCCGCCCTCGCCGACGCGCTCCCGCGCGCCGATCTCACCGTCCTGCACGCCACCGCCCACCACCCGCAGTCCGAGCGCCCCGACGCCGTCGCCGCGCTCGTCGACGCCCACCTGAGGACCTGATGATGCGCACCCTCGCCGCCCTCGGCGCCGTCGCCGCCGCCACGGCCGTGACCGCCACCGCCGCCCGCACCGGCGTGCTCGCGAAGCTCGGCCGCCGCACCACCGTCCGCGTCGTGCACCCGGTCCGATGAGCGCGCCGCCGCTGCCGTCCACCCTCACCGCGCAGCAGCGCGCCTGGGTCGACGACGCCTGCGCCCGTCTCGACGCCGCACGGCTGACCGAGCTGGTCGTCGGCATGGTCGAGCACCCGAGCCCCACCGGCGAGGAGCGCCCGCTGGCCGAGTGGCTCGCCGGCCAGCTCGACGCCGCCGGGCTCGCCGGACGCGCCCAGCCCCTCGACGAGCGCCAGGCCAACGCCCACGGCCGCCTCGCCGGCGACGGCTCCGGCGAGAGCCTGCTGCTCTACGCGCCGATCGACACGTTCACCGTCGGCGACCCGGCCGAGGACGTCCCGTGGATCGGGCCCGAGCTCCGCGCCGACATGCGGCCGCGGGCGCAGGTGCACGGCGACCACGTGCTCGGCCTGGGCGCGAGCAACCCCAAGGGGCACGGCGCCGCCGTGGTCGCCGCGGCCGAGGCGATCGCCGCCGCCGGCGTCCCGCTGCGCGGCGACCTGCTCGTCGGGCTCGGCGCGGGCGGGATGCCCACGAACGGCCGCGACGCGCGGGGCCTGACGCGGCGCAACACCGGTCAGGGCGTCGGCGCCTCGTTCCTGCTCGAGCAGGGCGTGTGGGCCGACCACGCGGTGATCGCCAAGCCGGGCTGGGCGGTCGCGTGGGAGGAGGTCGGCCTGTGCTGGTTCGAGGTGCGGGTGCACGGCGCGTTCTCCTACGTCGGCTCGCGGCACCGCATGCCCTACCGCAACCCGATCGCCCACGCCGCGACCGTCATCGACGCGCTCGAGCGCTGGTTCCCGCAGTACAGCGCGCGGCACACCGACGGGCTGGTGGCGCCGCAGGGCATCGTCGCGTCGGTCGAGGGCGGGTGGCCGCGGCTGGCGTCGGCGACGCCGGCGCTGTGCCGCCTCACCGTCGACCTGCGCACCAGTCCCCGCTCCACCCCGGCCGACGTGCGCCGCGAGTTCGGCGCGGCCATCGCCGCCATCACCGCCGAGCACCCCGAGATCGACGTCGACTGGGAGATGACCCTCGCCATCCCCGGCACCCACACGCCGCAGGACGCGCCCGTGGTGGCCGCGGCGATCGCGGCGTGGGAGGAGCTGGAGGGTCGCCCGCACGCCCCGATCGTCGCGAACAGCGGCGCCACCGACGCCAACATCCTGCGGGCCCGGGGCCTGCCCACGGCGCGGATCGGCATGGACCGCATCGGCCCCGACGCGCCGATCCCGCTGGACTTCCCGGCCGGGATGAACGTCGTCGACATCCGGGAGGCCCTGCGCCTGGCCCGGCACCTCGTGCACACGGCCGTGTCGCTGTGCACGCGAGAGAGGACCACCCCGTGAGCGAGATCGTGCTCGGCATCGGTGCCTCGCACAGCACCCTGATGAACACCCACTGGGCCGAGGTCGACCACCTGCCCGAGGCCCACCGCTTCCGCGACGGCCTCGCCGCCGCCCGCGACGCGCTCGCGGCCGCGCGGCCGGACGCCGTGGTGGTCGTGGGCTCGAACCACTTCCGCGGCATGTTCCTCGACCTCATGCCCGCGGTGACGGTCGGCGTCGGCGAGGTCCTCGGCGCCGGCGAGGCCGGGACGCCCGGCGGGCCGCTGCCCGTCGAGACCGACCTGGCGCGGCGCCTCGTCGACGGCATGGTCGGCGACGGCTTCGACCCCGCGTTCTCGCTGCGCCTGACCGTCGACCACGGCATCACGCACTCGCTGCAGCACCTCGTGCCGTCCCTGGACGTGCCGATCGTGCCGGTGGTGGTCAACATGTTCGCCCCGCCGCTGCCGCCGCTGGCCCGCGTCCACCGGCTCGGCGCGACGATCGGCGACGCGGTCCGCGGCGACGGCCGTGACCTGCGGGTCGCGCTCGTCGCGTCGGGCGGGCTGTCGCACCGGCTGCCGTGGCCCAAGTGGTTCGCCGCGCTGTCGGACGACGACCGCTTCCTCGTCGAGGCCTGGCTCCACGGCCGCACGTCGTGGGGCGAGTACGAGGTGCGGCGCCGGCAGATCATCCGGGCGGCCGAGCCGGACATCAACAGCGAGTTCGATGCCCGGTTCCTGGCGATGCTCGCCGACGGCGACGTGTCGCCGGTCCTCGCGATGACCGACGACGAGCTCGAGCGCGAGGCCGGCAACGGCGCCCACGAGCTGCGCTCCTGGCTCGCCGTGCACGCCGCCCTCACCGGACCCGACGGCCCGCCGCACGCGACGACCGCGGCCTACGCCGCCGTCGGCCCCTGGCTCACCGGCATGGGCGTCAGCATCATGACGCCCGCCGGCACGACTCCCACCCCCCGCAGCACCGGCACCCTGGAGGCCGCGCGATGACCCTCTGGACCGACCTCGCCGAGGTCGACTTCTCGATCACCCACGAGCCCGTCGGCGGCGCCCGCACCCGCGCGCTGCGGGCCGGCTCCGGACCGGAACACGTGGTCATGCTGCACGGCACGAGCGGGCACCTCGAGGCGTTCGTCCGCAACATCCCGGCGTTCGCGCGGCGCTTCACCGTGCACGCGCTGGACATGCTGGGCCACGGCTACACCGACAACCCCGGCGGCGACCTGCGCATCCCGCGCTACGTCGAGCACGTGCTGGCCTACCTCGACGGGCGCGGTGTCGCGCGGGCGCACCTCGTGGGCGAGTCGCTCGGCGGGTGGGTGGCGGGACGCCTGGCCGCCGACCACCCCGAGCGGGTCGGGCGCCTGGTGCTCGTCGCGCCCGGCGGCACCGTCGCCAACCCCGAGGTCATGGAGCGCATCCGCACCAGCACCCGGCGCGCGGTCGAGACCGACGACCGGGCCCTGACGCGCCAGCGCCTCGAGCTGCTCATGCACGACCCGGCGAACGTCACCGACGAGCTCGTCGACGTCCGGCACGCGATCTACCACCGCCCGTCCTTCGTCGCCGGCATCGACCACCTGCTGTGCCTGCAGCAGATGGAGAACCGCACGGAGGACCTGCTGACGGCCGAGCAGATGGCCCGGATCGAGGCCCCGACGCTGATCGTGTGGGGCGCGCAGAACCCCTTCGGCGACGTCCCCGAGGCGCACCGCATGCAGGAGTCGATCCCCGGCGCCAAGCTGGAGATCGTCGGTGAGTGCGGGCACTGGCCGCAGCACGAGCACAGCGCCCGGTTCGACGACCTCGCGCTGACCTTCCTCTCGTGAAGGTGGGCCTGCGCATCCCGCCGTGCGCGCCGATCCCCGACCTCGTGGCGTTCGCCCGCGAGGCCGAGGCGGCGGGGCTCGACCAGCTGTGGTTCCCCGACTCCCAGCTGCTCTGGCGCGACGTCTTCGCCGTGACCGCGGCGGTGGCGGCGGGCACGGAGCGGGTCGGGCTGGGCACGGCCGTCACCAACGTCGCGACGCGGCACCCCGCGGTGGTCGCGTCGGCCGCGCGCACGGTCGGCGAGATCGCGCCGGGCCGGTTCGTGCTCGGCCTCGGCGTGGGCAACAGCTCGGTCGGGCCGGTCGGGATGGCGCCGTCGACGGGCCGGGTGCTGCGCGAGGGCATGGCGACGATCCGGGCGTTGCTGGCGGGGGACGAGGTCGACTTCCACGGCGGGGAGACGGAGCGGAGCGGAGCTCGACCCATCGAGACCGTCAGGTCGCGCCTGCGGGACCCGCTGGACGTGCCGCTGCACCTCGCGGCCAGCGGCCCCCGGAACCTGCGGCTGGCCGGCGAGACGGCCGACGGCGCGATCCTGCTCTCCGGTGTCGCGCCCGGCCCCCTGGCCTTCGCGACGGCCCGGGTCGCCGAGGGCGCGCAGGCCGCGGGCCGGGAGCCGGTGCCGATCACCGTGTCCGCGTTCTGCCGGGTCACCGACGACGTCGAGCACGACGCGCGGGAGCTCAAGCCGATCTGCACGGAGATCGCACGCAACGGCGGCGGCGCGGCGATGGCGGCGGCCGGGATCGAGGTGGCGGCGCCGGAGCGGATCGAGGGCGTCTACCCCGACCTCGTGCACGCCGAGGACTGGGACGCCGCGGTGCGCGTCTGCGACGCGTACGTCAGCGACGAGGCCGTGGTGCGCTTCGCCCGCGAGTTCTGCCTGTTCGGGAGCGCGAAGGAGATCGACGCGCGGCTCGGCGAGCTGGCCGCGGCCGGGGTCGACGGGGTGTTCCTGCAGCACGTCGGGTCGTACGACCTGCCCGAGCGCCTGCTCGCCGACGTCGCCCGCGACGTGCTGCCCGCGGTGCGCGCGCGGTGACGGTGCTGGGCGAGGTCGCCGCCCGAGCGCGGGCGGCGGCGCGCGACGCCGACGCGGCGACCCGTCGCCTCGCCGGCCGGCAGGTCGTCGACGTGCTCGGCTGCGTGGCGTCCGGCGCGACCCACCCGCTGGCGCGGACGTGGCTGCCGCTCGTGCCCACCGACGCGTCGGGGATCGCCGTCCCCGGCGTGCCCGGGACGTACCGGCTCGACGACGCGGTCGAGGTGGCGGCGACGCTCGCCCACCTCGACGAGCTCGACCCGCTGCACGGCCCGGCGGCGCTGGCGGCCGGCGCGGTCGTCGTGCCGACGGCGGTGGCGCTGGGGATCGACCGCGACGCGGGCGGGGAGCTGCTCGCCCGCGCCGTGGTCGCCGGCCACGAGGCGGGCATCGAGGCGAGCCTGCGCGGCGGCGGCCCCGACCTCTACGCCCGCGGGCTGTGGCCCACCGCGGTCTTCGGCCCGCTCGCGGCGGCCGCGACCGCGGCCGTCCTGCTCGGCCTCGACGACGAGGCCACCACCGCGGCCCTCGCGCTGGCGTCCACCGGGCTCGGCGGGTTCCTGTCCGCCGACGTCCTCGGCCACGGCCACTACCTGCTCGCCGGCACTGCCGCCCGCGCCGGACTGCGCGCCGCGCTGTCCGCCCGGGCCGGCCTCACGGTGTCGACGACCCTGCTCGACGGGCCCCTCGCGGCCCTGCTCGGACACGCGCCGCACCCGGCGTCCCCGGCCGGGGCGCCGCACCTCGCCGCCGTCGCCACCAAGACCTGGCCGTGCGCCCGGCCGCTGCAGGCCGCGCTGGCGGCGCTCGCGGGCGTCGAGGTGCGCGACGGCGACGCCGTCACCGTCGCCCTGCCCGCCGCGGCCGGGCACTTCGTCGTCGACGACCCCGCCCCCGCGGACCAGATCGGCACCGCCGCCAGCGCCGTCGTCGCCGCGCGCGGGCACGCGGCCGGGCGCGCGGCCGACCCCGGCTGGTACCGCGACGTCGCGACGGGCCGCGTCACCGCGCCCGCCGTGGCCGTGCGCGTCGGGTCCGCCGCCGACCTCGACGCGGCGTTCCCCGCGCGGTGGGGCGCGCACGTCACCGTCGAGCGCGACGGGCGCACCGTCGCCACCGCGTCGTGCCTCGCGCCCGAGCCCCTCGACGACGACGCCCTGCTCGCCCGGGCCGGCCGGCACCTCGCGGGGTGGTCCGCGCTCGACGACGTCGCGAGCGTCCGTGATCTCACAGCGGCCGGATCTCCCCTCCCGACCGCCCTATCGTCCTGAGCAGGAGGCGAGCCATGACCCACCACACCCTGGTCGTCGACGGCGAGACCGTCACCGTCCCGACGTCCGGCACGCCCCTGCTCGCCGACGTCCTGCGCGACCGCCTCGGCCGCACCGGCACCAAGATCGCGTGCGGGCGCGGCGAGTGCGGCGCGTGCACCGTGCTCGTCGGGGGCCGCCCGACGATGGCGTGCACGACGCCGGCGGTGCTGGTGCGCGAGCCGGTGGAGACCGTCGAGGGCCTGGCGGACGAGAGCGCCGACCTGCGCGCCGCGTTCGCCGACACCGGCGCGTTCCAGTGCGGCTTCTGCACGCCGGGCCAGGTCGTCCACGCGACGGCGCTGCTGCGCGACGGGCTGCCACCGGGCGAGGAGGAGCAGCGGGAGCACGTGCGCCACGAGCTCTCCGGGAACCTGTGCCGCTGCACCGGCTACCAGGCGATCGTCACGTCGGTGTGCGCGGTGGCGTCGGCCCGCGAGGGGGCGTCCTCGTGAGCTGGGTGGGTCGCCGCGTCCGCCCGATCGACTGGGACGACCGCAGCGCCGGGCGCACGCTCTTCACCGCCGACCTCCCGGGCGACCACCTCGTCGGGCGCGTGCTGCGCTCGCCGCACGCCCACGCCCGGGTCGTCGCGGTCGACACCGCGCGGGCGCGCCGGATGCCGGGCGTGCACGCGGTCGTCACGGCCGCCGACTTCGCGCCCGACGCGCTCTACGTGCACCGCGGCGGGCCGCTGTCGGACCGCCCGCCCCTGGCGCGCGACGTGGTGCGCCACGTGGGGCAGGAGGTCGCCGCGGTCGCGGCCGAGACCCCGGAGCAGGCGGCCGCGGCGCTGCGCGCGATCCGGGTGCGCTACCGCCCGCTCCCCGCGCCACTGACCACCGACCGGGCCCGCGCGGCCGGCGCCCCCACCCTGCACGTGCGCACCACCGACGAGCCCAACGTCGCGATGCGGGTGGACACCGTCTGGGGCGACCCGGCGGCCGGGCGCGCGGCGTCCACCGTCACCGTCGAGGGGGCGTTCGCCTACCCGAGCGTGTCGCACGCGGTGATGGAGCCGAACACGACGCTCGCCGCCTACGACGCCGAGCACGGCCGCGTCGAGCTGTGGACCTCGACGCAGGCGCCGTGGTTCATCGCCAAGGAGGTCAGCCAGCTGCTCGGGCTGGCGCACGACGACGTCGTCATCCGGGAGGTGGCGACCGGCGGCGGGTTCGGCAGCAAGTCGAAGGCCTCGGAGCACGAGGTGCTGGCCGCGGCGCTGTCCCGCGCGGCCGGGCGCCCGGTGCTGCTGGCGCTGTCGCGTGAGGAGGAGTTCGCCTCGACCAAGCCCCGGCACCGCTTCGCGACCCGGCTGCTCAGCCACGCCGACGCCGACGGGGTGCTGCGCGCGCTCGACGCCGAGATCGACGTCGACAACGGGTCGTACAACCACATGGGCAGCTCGGTCATGCGCGTCGGCATGATCACGCTCGGGTCGATGTACCGGCCCGACGGCGTCGAGGTCACCGCGCGGCTCGTCGACACCGCGACCCAGCCCGGCGGGCAGTTCCGCGGGTACGGCACGCCGCAGGTGTCGCTGGCGATGGAGTCGCAGCTCGACGAGATCGCCGCGCGCCTCGGGATCGACCCCCTGGAGCTGCGCCTGCGCAACCTCGCGCCCGAGCACGCCGAGACGCTCTGCGGCTACCGGGTGGGCACCAACCGTCTCGGCGACTGCCTCGTCGCGGTGCGGGAGGGGCTGGACTGGCCTGCTCGTGATGCCGCTGGACCGCGGCCGTCGGGCGGTCCGGTGGCGCGGGGCTACGGCGTCGCCGCCGGCGCGCACGGCAGCGGCGCCTACGCCTACGAGCACGCCGACCGCAGCGACGCCGCCGTCGACCTCTTCGGTGACGGGCACGTCCGCGTGCGCCACGGCGGTGCCGACGCCGGGACCGGCCAGAACACCGTCCTCGCGCAGATCGCCGCCGACGAGCTGGGCGTCGACCTCGCCGACGTCGAGGTGCTGTCGATGGACAGCGACCGCACGCCGTTCGAGCTCGGCGCGTGGTCGTCGCGCGGGACGCACATGACGGGGTCGTCGGTGGGCAAGGCCGCCCGCGAGTTCGCCGACCGCCTGCGCCGCCACGCCGCGGACAAGCTCGGTGCCGCCCCCGGGGACGTGGCGCTGTCCGGCGGCCGGGCCCGATCGGACCTCGGGGACGTCGAGCTGGGCGACCTCGTCGACCTCTCCGGCGAGGCCGTCGACGGCGCCCTCACCCACGAGACCACCTACCGCGTCGACGGCACCGAGATGCTCACGCCCGGGAAGGACCGCGCCAACCTCTCCCCCAGCTACGCCTTCGCCGCGCACGGCGCCGTCGTCGACGTCGACCGGCGCACCGGGCAGGTGCGGGTCGTCGACTACCTCGCCGCCCACGACGTCGGCCGCGCCATCAACCCGACCGCGGTCGAGGGCCAGATCGTCGGCGGCGCGGTGATGGGGCTGGGCGCCGCGCTGGGCGAGGACCTCGTGCGCGAGGGCGGGCGCGTCGTCAACTCGACCTACCTGCACTACGCGATGCCGCGCAACGCCGACGTGCCGTCGGTGCGGGCGCACGTCGTGGACAACCACGAGGCGGCCGGCCCGTACGGCGCGAAGTCGGTCGGCGAGATGTCGATCGTGCCGCCGGGCGCGGCGGTGGCCAACGCGGTCGCCGACGCGGTGGGCGTGCGGATCCGCGAGCTGCCGATCACGCCGGACAAGGTGGTGACCGCGCTCGCCGAGCAGGAGGGCCGGCGGCGCCGCCACGGGATCTGGCGGCGGCCGTCGCGGTGGTGGATCGCGGCGGTCCGCGCGGCGTACCCGCGCGGGCTGCACCACGTCCTCGACCGGTGGGGCACGCGGCTCGGTGCCGCCCGCCGGGCGCGGTCCCACGCGCCCGCACCGGCCCCGTCGGTGCACGTCCCGGCCGACCTGCCCGAGGCCCTGGCCGCGCTGGCGTCCCCCGAGGCCGCGGCGCTGGGCGGGGGCACCGACGTGCTCCCCGACCGCCCGCGCCAGGCCCGGCCGGCCCCGGTCCTCGTGGCCGTGGGGACCCTGCCCGAACTGCGGCGCCTCGAGGTCCGCGACGGGACGCTGCACGTCGGCGGCGCCGTCACGCTCGCCGAACTGGCCCGGCACCCGGCGACGCCGCCTGAGTTGGCGACGGCGGTGCGCTCGATCGCGTCGCCGCAGATCCGCAACACCGCGACGGTCGCCGGCAACCTCGTGCAGGCCAAGCGCTGCTGGTTCTTCCGCAACGGGTTCGACTGCTACAAGCGCAACGGCGCCACCAGCCCCTGCTACGCGATCCTCGGCGACCACCGCTTCCAGCACGCCGCCGTGGACGCCCACCGCTGCCAGGCCGTCACGCCGTCCGACGTCGGCAACGTCCTGCCGGCGCTCGACGCGGTGCTGACCCTCGCCCGCGCCGACGGGAGCCGCCGGACCGTGGCGGCGTCGGCGTTCTACACCGGGCCCGGCGAGACGGTGCTGCGCGACGACGAGATCGTCGAGGCGCTCGCCGTGCCGCTGCCGGCCGCCCGCCGGGGTGCGTACACGAAGCTGGGCCTCTACACCGGCGACTTCGCGACGGCCGCGGCCGCGGTGACGGCGTCGGTGGGCGCGGACGGCACGTGGGACGACGTGCGGATCGTGCTCGGCGCCCTCGCACCGACGCCGTGGCGGCTCACCGCGGTCGAGGACGCGCTGCGCGGCACCCGCCCGACCGTCGCCGGCGTGCGGCGGCTCGTCGACCGCGAGCTGGACGCCCACGCCCACCCGCTGCCGCGCAACGGCTGGAAGCTCGACGCGGCCGCCGGGCTGGTCGAGCAGGCCGTCGAGGCGCTGCTCACCGACGCCCACGGGGGTCCGACCACCCCGGGTGCGGGCCCCGCGGGAGCGATGGGGCACCGTGCAGGGCAGGTGAGTGGCGGCGTCGGCGCCCGGTGAAGCGTCGTGGAGTGGGTGAGGCACTGATGTCCGGCACGGGCGACACCGAGCGGGACGAGCCCGCGACCTCGGGCGCAAGCACGCGCGACGACGAGCGCACGGGCACGGCCGTGGACCTCGCCGACTGGGAGGACGGCGCCGAGGAGACCCCGACCGGGTCCGACACGGGGACCGACGCCGGGACCGACCCCGCATCCGACCCCGCGTCCGACCCCGATGAGGAGACGGCCGTCGCGTCGACCGACGACGACCTCGACGACGACGTCGACGACCTGGAGGACGAGGACGAGGACGAGCGCCGCCGGCCGTCGTGGGCGCTGACGATCACCCTCGGGGTGGTGGCCGTCCTCGCGGTGGCGGCGCTGGCGGTGACGACGCTGATCGTGCCCGGCTGGGCGGTGAAGCCCGGGTCGCCCGACGACACCGCGAACGAGGTCACGACCGCGCTCGCGCTGAAGGACGCGGGTGCGATCGAGGCCGCGTCGTGCCGCAACCAGCAGGGCGGGACGGCCAACCCGTTCCCGCCGGACCTGCTCGGGCTCATCACGAACGTCCGCACCGCCGGCCCGGCCCGGATGCAGCTGGACACGCAGGCCACGGCGCCGATCGACCTGTCCGCGAGCGCGGGCGGCCGCACCCAGACCCTGCCCGCCGACCTCATCCTGGCCGTGAACGACGGGCAGTGGTGCCTGGCGGGTATCTCCCAGCGGCAGTAGTCGAGCAGGATCGCCGCCGTGGACACCGTTCTCGTGGAGCGCCGCGGCCCCGTCACGATCGTCGCGCTGAACCGTCCGGAGAAGCGCAACGCCGTCGACCGCGCCACCGCGGAGCGCCTCGCGGACGCGTTCCGGGCGTTCGACACCGACGACGACGCGGCCGTGGCGATCCTGCGTGGCGAGGGCCCGTCGTTCTGCGCGGGCGCCGACCTGGCCGCCGTGAGCAGCGGCGACGGCAACCGCGTCGAGCCCGACGGCGACGGCCCGATGGGCCCGACGCGGCTGCGGCTGGGCAAGCCGGTGATCGCCTCCGTGCACGGGTACGCCGTCGCCGGCGGGCTGGAGCTGGCGCTGTGGGCGGACCTGCGGGTGGCCGACGAGACCGCGGTGTTCGGGGTGTTCTGCCGGCGCTGGGGCGTGCCGCTGATCGACGGCGGCACCGTGCGCCTGCCGCGGCTGATCGGCCGCAGCCGGGCGATGGACCTCGTCCTCACCGGCCGCCCCGTCGCCGCCGACGAGGCCCTGGCGATGGGCCTGGCCAACCGCGTCGTGCCCGCGGGGACGGCCCTGGACGCGAGCCTCGAGCTCGCCGAGGCGCTCGCGGCGTTCCCGCAGACGTGCCTGCGCGAGGACCGGGCCTCGGTGCTCGACCAGGAGGGCCTCGACGAGGACGCGGCCCTGACCCGGGAGTTCGCGCACGGGCAGGTGTCGCTGATGGCCGACACGGTTGCGGGCGCCACCCGCTTCGCCGCCGGCGCCGGCCGCCACGGCGCCTCCTCCTGACCCCTCCTGACGCACGGGGTGTGTCAGCGTGGCGTCCACGCTGACGCTGGGTGTCAGGAAATCCGCCACGATCACCCGCGCGGCAGGGGCACCTCGCGGCCGTCGACGACGAGCCGGCCACCCGCGCGGAGGGCGGCGGCGATCCGGGCGAGCGCGCGCTGCTCGAGCGCCGGGTGCCGCCCGTCGAGCACCCCGACGCGCACGGCGAAGGCGAGGTCGTAGGGCCCCTCACCGGGCTCGAGCGCCAGCTCCTCCACCGCGACCCGGCGCACGCGCAGCCGGCCCGCCGCGATCTCGGTGGCGCCGGCGGCGGTCGCCTGCCGCACCGCCGTGGCGGACCGGTCGATCGCCAGCACGTGGCCGGGGTCGACGCGGACGGCGACGGCGCGGGCCGCGGCGCCGGGCCCGCAGCCGATCTCCAGCACCCGCATCCCGGGCGCCAGCGGCAGGGCGTCCACCATCGCCGCGAGCCGGGGCGAGAGCACGCCGCGACCGTAGACCGCGCGGCGCGGGGGTCCCATGATGTCGGGGTGACCGAGCCGGCAACCCCACCGCCGCCGCAGCATCCGTCGCCCCGCATCGGCACCGCCGAGCGCGAGGCGGCGATGAAGGCCCTCGACGCCCACCTCGAGGCCGGCCGCCTCGACCCCGAGGAGTACGGCGAGCGCAGCGCACGCGTCACCGAGGCCCGTACGGCCGAGGACCTCGACCCGCTCTTCGCCGACCTCCCCGCCCCGCACCCGACGGCCGACAGCGCGGCACCCGACGGCCGCCGCCCGGCCGTGTCGCCCGCGGGCAACCCCGCGCCGCGCGAGCCCGGCTTCCTCGCGCGCTACGGCCCGGCCATCAGCGGCGCGCTCCCGATCATCGCGCTGATCCTGTTCTTCACGGTGCCGATCGCGCACGCCTGGGTCTTCTTCCTGCTCATCCCCCTCGGCGGCGCCCTGTTCGCCCGCTCGCGCCAGCAGCAGGGGGACGACCGGGACCGCTGACGCGCGTGGGGCGAAACGAGACGCAAACGCCACCGACCGGTCGCCCGGGCTCGGGCAGGGTGGCCGCCATGGCGTCGACGGCGGGACCCCTCGGACCGGGTGACGCGCCCACGGTGCGGATCGCCCGCGGTGGGTCGCGCTCCACGATGATCTGGCAGGTCCTCAGCGCCCTCGCCCTGCTCGCGATGGGCGGCATCCACCTCTACCTGGCGCTGACCAGCACCGGCGGCGTGCTCGGCGTGCTGTTCGTCCTCAACGCGATCGGCGGGCTCGTGCTGGCCCTCGCCGTCCTGCTCACCCGCGGGCGCCTGCTCGCCGTGGCGGCCGTCCTCGGGCTGCTGTTCCTCGCCGGCACGCTGCTCTCGCTGGTGCTCGCCCTGACCGTCGGGCTGTTCGGGCTGCGGTCGAGCCTCGACTACGAGCTCGCCCCGACCACCCTCGTCGTCGAGTCGGTGGGCACGATCATCCTGCTCGTGACGACGGTGCTGGTCGTCCGCCGCACGGCCCGCTGACTCTCCCGGCATCGCCCTCGACCGGCCCGTCATTGTCGGGGGTCGGCTCTAGAATCGAACACATGAGCGAACGCGGGGTCGGGGTGGTGGAGCGGGAGCTGCTCGACCGGGCCCGCGACGCCGAGGTCGCCCGGCGCCGCGACTACTACGCGCGTCTGGAGCTGGTGGCCGAGCTGGACCGGGCGGCGGTGGCCGAGGCGACCGGGGACCGCGGCACGGTGCGGTTGTTGCAGGCGCACTGGAACGTCGATCACGCCGAGGCCAAGCGGCTGCTCGACGAGGCGGGCGACCTGGTGGCGCGTCGCTCGTTGCAGGGCGAGCGGCTACCGGCACGGTTCCCGTGCACTTCCGCCGCGGTGGCGGCGGGCGCGATCGGGCCCGGGCATGTCGTGGTCATCCGCCGGACCATGGCGCGCCTCGAACGCATCAGTGACCTCTCGGTCGAGGACGGGGTGGAGGCGGATCGGTTCCTGGCCGAGAAGGCCCGCCTGATGTCCCCGGCCGGGCTCACCGCCCTGGCCAAGGCGCTGGTCGCCCACCTGGATCCGGACGGGGAGGCGCCGCCGGAGGGGGAGGAGCGCTGCGACGAGCTGCACGTGGTGCGCCGCCGCGACGGTCGGCTGGACTTCAAGGGCAGCCTGCACGACCCGGCCGATGCCGAGGTGTTCCTCGGGGCCATCGACCCGCTGGCCGAGGAGCTGGGCCCCGAGGACACCCGCAGCCTGGAACGCCGCCGTGCGGATGCGTTGAAGGAGGTCGTCGAGAACGCCGACCCGAGCCCGGCCGGCGAGCCGGCCGACGACGCCGCGGCCGGTGACGAGCCCGAGCCGGCGCTGATCCCGCAGCCGCGCCGAGCCGAGCCGACCTCACGTCCGTCGGGGCCGTCGGGGCCGGGGCGGGTGTTGCTGACGCTGACGATGGACCACCGGTGGCTACAGCAGGCGGTGGGGCACGGGGTGCTGGACTCGGGGGCGCTGGTGCACCCGCAGACGGTGCGGCGGCTGGCCTGCGACGCCGGGATCATCCCCATGGTGCTGGGGTCACGCTCCGAGCCGCTGGACGTGGGCCGCCAGCAGCGCACCGCCCCCGACGCGATCCGCCGCGCGCTGAACCTGCGCGACGGGGGGTGCGCGTTCCCCGGTTGCACCCGCCCGCCGCGGCGCTGCCAGGCCCACCACGTCGATCACTGGCTCGACGGCGGGGACACGTGCGTGGAGAACATGTGCCTGCTGTGCCGGTTCCACCACCAGCTGGTCCACCACGGCCACTGGACCATCACCATGATCGACGGAAGGCCCTGGTTCACCCCACCGGACTGGATCGACCCCGACCGACAACCAAGGCCCGGCGGCCGACCACGGCCGCCAGAGCTTCCACAGAGCACCCTCAGCGCGGCCTGTCCGCACGGGCCGTGACCGACCACAGACTCACGGTCGTGACGGCACACGACGACAGCACGCGCCGCCTCGACACCGCTGGGACCCCGTCCGGCGTCCGCACCTGGGTGCGCTCACCCGCACGGCGGGTCCTCGACGTCCTGGTCCTGGTCCTCGTCGTCGCGATCTTCTCGTTCGTCGCCTGGCAGCAGGTCCGCGCCGGCGACCGAGGTCACCCGCGGGCGGGCCCGGCTCCGCTAACGTGCTCGGGGGTGTGGACCTGGGTGAGCTGGTCGGGTGGCCAGGACGCGGCGTCCGTACGGGAGATGCCCGCGGCCGAGCGCGACGGCGTCGTCACCGCGGTGCTGAGGACCTGACGTGCCGGCCCGTCTCCGCACCGTCGCCGACGGCGTGCACCTCGGCGCCCTCGTGCCCGGCGAGCTGCTGAACACCGTCGTCATCGACGGCCCGGCGGGCGACGTCGCCGTCGACGCCGGTCTGCCGTGGTCGGGACGGCGGCTGGCCGCGCTGCTGCGGGGCCGCGAGATCGCCGAGCACGCGGTCACCCACGCCCACGGCGACCACGTCGGCGCGAGCGCCTGGCTCTGTCGCCACACCGGCGCCCCGCTGGCAATGGGCGCGGCGGACGCCGAGCTGTTCGAGGGCGGGAGCCGGCTGGACACCCACGCCGGCGCGCTCGGCCGGCTCGTCCTCGCGCCCCTGGCCCGGGAGCGCCGGGCCGTCGAGCGCCGCCTCGCCGAGGGCGACCGCGTCGGCGGCTTCGCCGTGCTCGCCGTGCCGGGCCACAGCCCCGGCACCCTCGCGCTGTGGCGGGAGGACGACGGCGTGCTGATCGTCGGCGACGGCCCGGTCAACGTGTCCGCCGACCCGCGCGCGCCGCGCTGGCTGCCGCTGCCCCGCGGCCTGCACCAGGACCCCGCGGGCGCCGACGCGTCCCGGCGCCGGCTCGCCGCGCTGCGCCCGGCCCTCGTGGTCGGCCTGCACGGCCGCCCGGTCGCCGCACCGGACGCGTGGGCCCGCGCCGTCGGCCTCCCCTGACACCGACCGTGGCGTTACCCGATCGGCGTACCGTCGTCGGGATGGCGAAGGACGGCAAGCAGAAGAAGCACGCGGACGCGCCCGCGGAGCAGCCGGGGGTGCCGGCGGCCGGCCCGCCGGAGCGCCTCACCGCGCCGAGCCGTCCGGTCCCGGCGCCGACCACCGACGACCACGGCCGGGGCGTCACCGACACGGTGGTGGCGGTCGCTGGCGACGCCGCGCGGGTCGTCCAGCGCGTGCTGCCCGCGCGCACGCCCGCCTACCTGGGCGGCGCGGCGCTCCTCGTCCTCGGCGTCGTCGACCTGCCCGCCGCCGCGGGCGGCGCGCTGGTCTACGAGGCGCTGCGGCGCTGGCGACCCGCGGAGTAGGCCCTCACCCCGCCGTCCGCCGCCGCGAGAGGAGCTCGTCGGTCCACTCGGCGGTCTTGGTGCGCTGCCGCGCCGCCGGAGCCAGCCGGTGGGCGGCGAGCAGCAGCGCCGCGGCGCCGGCGACCACCCCCGCCTCGCCCGGAGCGCACCGTGCCGAGAACTCCTCGAGCACCCGGCCCCCGGCGAAGCGGACGCGCTCGTGGCGGGCGTGCGCGAGGTGGCAGCGCGGCCGCGGGACCGAGGCCCGCTCCACGCGCAGCGGCCCGTGCGCGCGCAGCGGGCCGTCGATCCCGCCGGTGCCGACGGCGAGCAGGGCGGCCTGCGCCGCCGTGAGCAGCTCGTGCGGCGCGACGCGGCCGTCGCGGCACGCGACGGCGAGCTCCGCGGGCACCCGCTCGACGATCTGGGTGCTGTGGAACAGCGTGCCGGGCAGGATGTCGAGCTCGACCCGCGCGCCCGGGACGGGCGTCACCTCGCCCGCGGACCCGGCGCCGCGCAGGCGGACCGTGATGTCCCAACGGTCGCGCCCGCGATCGCGCAGGCGCAGGTGCACTCCGGTACGGGCCAGGGCCAGGTCGTCGGTGTCGAGCAGGTACAGCCGCCGGTGCCGCACGCGGGCGGGGCGGGGCCCGGCGAGCAGCGCCGCCGTGTCGGCACCGGGCGCCAGCAGGATCTTGATCTCGACGCTCTCGGCGCCGCCGTCGGCGACCGCCGTCCAGCGCGGGTCGCCGGCGGGCGGGAAGCCGAGGGCGGCCGCGAGGTCGCTGCCGGGGAACAGCGGCGCGTGGTCGAGCAAGGCGTGCTCCCTGCGCGACGGCGGGGTCGCGGGGTCGGGGCCGGTGGGCACACCGCGGCACGCTGCTCGACCACGGCGGGCCGACGGTACCCGTCACGACCCGCGGCGACGACCCGTCCGGACGACGGAACGGGGTCGCTGACCAGGCCGGATGATCAGGAACGGATCGCCGTCGGCTTGGGCTTGCCCTCCCACAGCTCACCGCCGGTGAGCACGTAGACGAAGGGCACGATCGGCACCAGGGCCAGCACCGCCCACACGATCTTCGCCGTGCCGCTGAGCTCGGGGCGCACGATCAGGTTGAGCCAGACCAGCACCACCGCGACGGGGTGCAGGAAGCAGACCAGCAGCTCCGCGAGCTTCTTCATCGAGGTCCCGCCCGTCTCGGGGAGGCCGGCACGGCCGCCCGGGGAGCCCGACGGTAGCGGCCCCGGCGACCCGCGCACCAGGTGCGGATCACCCGGTTCTGGATCACCCGGCGGTCAGCAACGGGCGCAGGACGGCCTCGACGTCGGCGGCGCCCCACGGCACGGGGTCGCACCAGCAGCGCAGGAAGAGCCCGTCGACGGCGGCGCCGACCCCGGCCCGCCGGCGGGCGTCGGGGACGACCGGGGCCAGCAGCGCGTCGAGCGCGCCGGTCCAGCGCGCCCACTCCGCGCGCAGCGCCGGGCGGCGCCCCGCCTGCAGGAACAGCTCGTACTCCGCGTCGACCGCGTGGCCGCGCGCGGAGGTCGCCACGAGCTCGGCGAGCGCGGCCACGGGGTCGGCGGCGCGCGCGCACCGCTCCAGGGCCGCCACGTAGCTGTCGTTGACGCCGGCGAGCGTCGCCGAGAGCAGGTCGTCGACGGTCGGGAAGTGGTAGCTGACGAGGCTGGGCGTGAGCCGGGCCTCGGCGGCGACGGCGCGCTGGGTGACGGCGGCGACCCCACCCCGGGAGATCACGGCGATGGTGGCCTCGCGCAGCTGCCGGCGCCGGGCGTCGCCCTTGCGGCGGCGCCCGTCGCCGGCGGGGACCGGACGCCGCGTCGTGCCGGCCCGCGTCACGCCGCGCTCCGCCCGCCGAGCTCGAGGGCGAGGACACCCGTGATGACCAGGGCGATGCCCCCGACCTGCACCCACGTCAGCGACTCGCCGAGCAGCACGGTGCCGGCGACCGCGACGAGCGCCACGCCGGCCGCGGCCCACAGGCCGTAGGCGACCCCGATGCCGAGCCCGCGGGCCAGCGCCTGCGAGAGCAGGCCGAAGGCGAGGAGGTAGCCGACGACCACGACCACCGACGGCACGAGCCGCGTGAACCCCTCCGACAGCTTGAGCGACACCGTCGCCACCACCTCGCTGAGGATCGCGAGGGCGAGGAGGAGGTAGGCCACGGCGGGACCCTCCCGGGTCGGAAAACAGGGCATCTGACCAAGATTCTACCCTGTGATCGAAAACCTGGCGTCCGACCCCGGGTGACGCCCTCACCGGCGTGGGTCATACTCGGTTGCGCACAACCGAGAGGAGGACGAGGGATGACGGGCGCTGTGGCGACGGAGCCGGTGACGAGGTACCGCTGGTCCACGGGCGACCCCGAGGCCGCCGTGGAGTACCTCCGCGTCACCTACACGGACTTCCGGCCGACCCGCATACCCGCCGACGGCTTCGCGTTCTGGACCCAGCGCGCCTCCAGCGGGCCGCTGTCGATCAGTCGCCTGCGGTACTCCCCGACGTTCGAGACGCGCGTCGAGCCGCCCTCGACCCTGCAGGTCGTCCAGACACTCTCCGGTGGTCCCTACACCGTGCGCGCGGGCGGGCAGGAGGTCGGCGGGTCGCTCAAGCTCTCCCCGACCTGGTCGGCCTACGAGGCGGGCTGGGAGGACAGCACCGCCCAGATCGTCGTTCTCGAGCACGCCGAGGTGGCGCGCGTCGGTGCCGAGCTCTCCGGGCTCGACCCGGCGGCCGTGGCCTTCACCTCGTCGGCGCCCGTCTCGACCGCGCTGGCCGACTACTGGTGCCGCCTGAGCACCCAGGTCCACGACGACGTCCTCGCCTCGGACACCCTCATGGGCGAGGCGCTCGTCCGCGCCAACGCCGTCCGCGGGCTCGCCGTCGCGCTGCTCGCGACGTTCCCCAACACCGCCCTCGACGCGCTGGCCGACGCCGACACCCGGGACGACGGGCAGGCCGAGCCGGCCACGGTGCGCCGCGCGGTCGAGTTCATGGACGGGCACGCCCAGGAGGACATCGGTCTCACCGAGATCGCCGCGGCCGCCCGGATCGGCGCGCGCTCGCTGCAGCTGGCGTTCCGCCGCCACCGCGACACGACGCCGCTCGAGTACCTGCGGCGCGTCCGGCTCGACGGCGCCCACCGCGAGCTCGTCGCCGCCGACCCGACGCGGGGCGACCGGGTGGAGACGATCGCCGCGCGCTGGGGCTTCGGCCACCCGGGACGCTTCTCGGTGATCTACCGCGAGTGCTACGGCCGCTCCCCCAGCGCGACGCTGCGGCGCTGAGGCGCGCCGAGGGGCCTACGACGTGGTCGGCGCCTCGTGCGATCGGTTCGCCACCGTCTCCTCGACGAGCCACCGCGCGACGTCGACCAGCTTCATGTTGGCGTTCTGCGACGACTCGACGAGCATCGCGAACGCGTGGTCGCCGTGGACGCCGAACCGCTCGACGAGGATGCCCTTGGCCTGCCCGATCAGGTCGCGGGAACCGAGGGCGTGCTGGAGGTCGTCGGCGTGGTCGGCGCCGTGCAGCAGGAGGGCCGCCGGCACGCCGAAGAGCAGCGCGGCCACCTGCGCGGTGGCGTCGAAGGCGTGGTGGCGCCGGCCGTAGAGGTTGAGCGAGGAGCGGTGGCGCTCCTCGACCCCGAGGCGCAGCGAGAGGACCGAGCGGCACCCGGCGGCCACGGCGTGCTCGGCGAAGTCGGGCCAGCGGTCGTGGTCGGCGCCCCCGAGGTCGGCGGCCACCACCAGGCCGCACTCCGGCGGGTGGTCGGCGGCCTCGATGCACGGCCCCTGCCCGACGCTGATCTGCACGGCGTCGAGGGCGGCGATCTCGTCGTCGGTGGCGCGGTCGGGCGCGTCGGCGTTGGGGTCGGTGCGGGTCAGGCTCGCTCCGTCGGCCCCGTCGACGGCCTCGACGGCGGCCCGCAGGACGCCGGTGACGAGGTCGTCGCGGTGCCGGGTGGCCCGGTCGGCGGTGAGGGCCTCCACCCGGCGACGCAGGCCGGCCAGGGTGTGGAGGTCGACGTCTCGGTCGAACGACACAGCGCACCTCTGCTGTTCGCGAGGAAGGTCGCGCACGCGCGACCCGGGTCGCAGGCCCCTGGGTGGACCTGCCGGGACTGTACATCCTCATCGTTCTCCGGACATCGACGGAGCGCCACGGCCTCGCTGCAGAAAGGAATCGGCCGGACCCTCAGCCACGACGACAACGGCTTCGCCTGACGTCTACGGCCGGTCCACCGAGAAGATCTGCAGGTCGTCGGGGACACCCTTGAGGCGGGTGTGCCAGCGCTTGCGGCGCACCCGCAGGGCCGACTCGTCGAGGCGCGCGAGCAGGTCGCCGCTGACCAGGACCTCGTCGGCGCCCGCCCGGTCACCGAGGCGGGCGGCGGTGTTGACCGCGACGCCCAGGTAGTCGCCGCCCACGCGGCGCGGGCGCCCGACGTGCAGGCCCGCCCGCATCCGGGGCGTCCAGCCGCCGGCGTGCACGCCGGCCAGCCGGTCCCGCGCCGCGAACACCGCCTCGACCGCGCCGATCGGGTCGGCGAGCGCGGCCATCATCCCGTCGCCGAGACGCTTGACCACGGTGCCGCCGCGGTCGGTCACCGGCTTCTCCCACGCCTCGCTGACGTCGCGCAGGACCCGCTGCACCTCGGCGTCCCCGGCCGCCAGGGCCCAGCGAGAGAACTCCACGAGGTCGGTGAACACCAGCACCACGTCCCGCTCGCCGACGCCGCCGCCGCACCGCTCGAGCAGTGCCTGCCAGAGCTGCAGCCCGCCGAGGCCGACCTCGCGCGTCACGCCCGGGCGGTCCCCGGTGATCTCGACGACCGCGCGGCCCGCGAACTCCGCGTGCCGCGCCCCGCCCAGCGTGAGCGGGTCGCCGAAGTGCGCGTCGCCGGGCAGCGCGCGGCGGACCCGCTGCACCGCCGTCCGCAGCCCGTCCGAGCGGTCCAGCTCGCGCGCCCGGCGCCCCGCGGCACCGAGGGCGGCGCGGAACCGCCGGGCACGGCCACCGGGCTCCTGGTCGTCCACCCGCTGATCATCGCCCACGCCGGGATCAGAGGTCCGCGCGGCGCTCGGCGATCGTGGCGGCGACGTCGCGCAGCTTGACGTTGAGGTCCTGCGACGCCCGCCGCAGGATGTCGAACGCCTGGTCGGCGGAGAGGCCGCGACGCTCCATGAGGATGCCCTTGGCCTGCCCGATGACGTCGCGCGAGTCGAGCGCGGTCTGGAACTGGGTGTCCCGCAGCTCGGACGCCTCGGTGACCGTGACGTAGGCCAGCGCGGTGGACACGTGCGCGGCGAGCAGCACCGCCGCCTCGCGGTCGGCGCGCCCCAGGCCGCCGGTGTCGCGGCGGTAGAAGTTCAGCGCGCCCCGCAACGGACGCTTCTCGCCGACCGGGAAGAGCCCGATCGCGAAGACGCTGCGCGCGCCCTCCTCGGCGGCCCGCGGCCCGAAGCGCGGGAAGCCCGGGTCGTGCGCGAGGTCGTCGCTCTGCGCGACGCCGAGCCCGCCGGCGGCGAGCGCCCGCACGCACGGCCCCTCTTCCTGCGCGTACTGCACCTCGTCGAGCCGGACGGCCAGCGGGTCGGAGTACGCCGGCGTGGAGTAGCCGTCCCGGCCGCCGCGGTCGAGCGTGACGCTGACGACGTCCGCCCCGGCGACGACGCGGGCGCCGATCTCGACGACGTGCTCGAGGACGCCGTTGACCCCGCCCGGCAGGCCGGGGCCGAGCAGGCTGCGCGAGAGCTCGCCGACCGCCTCGGCGAGCAGGCTGATGCGCGGGCCGCCCCGGGGGGCGCTGCCCGCCGTCGGGTAGCCGTCGTCGCCGCGGGCGCGTGCGCTCGCGTCCTCGGCCACGAAGGCCTCGCGCTCGGCGTCCCAGTCGACCTCGCTGCCGACCCCGCTGCCCTGCCCGGTCACCGCTTCTCCCTTCGTCGCCGCTCATCGTGCCCGGCCCGCCGCCGCGGCATCCACCCAGGCCGCCCGACGCGCGTCACGGTCGCGGCCCGGAGAGGGCGGTGGCCACCTCGCCGGCCAGGGCGACGTTGCCGCGGTACACCGCGAGGTTGACCTCGAGACTGCGGCCCTGCGTGGCGCGGTGGACGTGGTCGAGCAGGAACGGCGTCGTGTCGTGCCCGGCGATCCCCTGCTCCGCGGCCCGCGCGAGGGCGGCGTCGAGCACCGCCCGGTGCTCCCCGACGTCGAGCTGGGCCTCCGCGGCGATCGGGTTCGCCAGCAGCACCGCCGACCGCAGCCCGAGCGCGTCACGCGCCCGCACGACGGCCGCGGCACCGGCCGCGTCCTCGACGCGCGCCGGGACCGGCACGCCGGCGTCGCGCACGTAGAAGCCGGGGAACGCGTCGGTGCGGTAGCCGAGCACGGTGACGTTGAGGGTCTCGAGACGCTCGAGGGTCGCGGGCACGTCGAGGATCGACTTGACGCCCGCCGACACCACGAGGATCGGGACGCCGGCGAGCGCGACCAGGTCGGCGGACTCGTCGAACGTCGTCGCCGCGCCGCGGTGCACCCCACCGAGCCCGCCCGTCGCGAACACGCCGATGCCGGCCCGGTGCGCGAGCAGCGCCGTCGCGGCCACCGTCGTGCCGCCGTCGACCCCGCGGGCCACCACGACCGGCAGGTCGCGCACGCTCACCTTCTCGACGCGCTCCCCCGCCGCCAGCCGCTCGAGCTCGGCGCCGGTCAGGCCCACGACCGCCCGCCCGCCCACGACGCCGACGGTCGCCGGCACGACCCCCGCGTCGCGCAGGAGCGCCTCCGCCTCCGCGGCCGCCGCGAGGTTGCGGGGCCGCGGCAGGCCGTGGGTGATGATCGTGGACTCGAGGGCGACGACGGGGCGGCCGTCGGCCACCGCGCGGGCGACCTCCGCGGACACCGACACGGCCGACGACGACGACACGGACGACACAGCTCCCTACCCTCGCACCGTGCCCGATTCTCCGATGAGCGACTACACGGTGGCCGACCACCTCGTCGACCGGTTGGCCGAGCTGGGCGTGGACCGGATCTTCGGCGTCCCCGGCGACTACAGCCTGGCGATGCTCGACCACGTCACCCACCACCCCACCGTGCGGTGGACCGGCACCACCAACGAGCTCAACGCCGGCTACGCCGCGGACGGCTACGGCCGGCTGCGCGGGATCGCCGCGCTGTGCACGACGTTCGGCGTCGGCGAGCTCAGCGCGATCAACGCCATCGCCGGCAGCTACGCCGAGCACGTCCCGGTGGTGCACGTCGTCGGCGCGCCGGCCCTGACCAAGCAGGCCCAGCACCGGCCCCTGCACCACACGCTCGGCGACGGCGTCTTCGGCCACTTCACGGCCATGCACGCCGACATCACCTGCGCCCGCGCGTCGCTGACCCCCGACGACGCGGTCGCCGAGATCGACCGGGTGCTGCGCGAGGTCCGCGACCGCCGCCTGCCCGGCTACCTCGTCGTGCCCGCCGACGTCGCCGCCGCGCCCGCGGAGCGGGCCACCACGCCGCTGCCCCCGCCCGTCGACACCACCGACCCCGAGGCGCTCGCCGGCTTCGTCGACGCCGCGCGCCGGCTGCTCGACACGGCCGCGACGCCCGACGACGTCGCCGTGCTGGCCGGGCTCTCCGTGCACCGTCTCGGGGCGGCCGGGACGCTCGCCGGGCTGCTCGCCGCCGGCCCCCTGCCGCACGCGACCACCCCGTGGGCCAAGAGCCTGGTCGACGAGAGCGCGCCGCGCTTCGCCGGCACCTACACCGGCGCCGCCAGCCCGCCGGCGACCCGCGCCGCGGTGGAGGACGCCGCCGTGCTCGTGGTCGCGGGCGTGACCTTCACCGACCTCGACAGCGGCATGTTCACCCAGCACATCACCCGCAGCCGCACCATCGAGGTGGGGCCGCGCTCGGTCACGGTCGGCGCGGCGTCCTTCGCCCCGGTCGAGCTGCCGACCGCGCTGGCCGCCCTCACCCCGCTCGTCGAGGAGGTCGCCGCGCGGCGCACCGGGCCCGCCCCGTCGGCGCCCCTGGCCGACCCGACGCCGGCCCCCGCGGCCGCGCCCGACGACGAGCCGCTCGGCCAGACCAGCCTCTGGCAGGAGGTCAGCGGCTTCCTGCGCAGCGGCGACATCGTGCTCGCCGACCAGGGCACGAGCTTCTACGGCATGGCCCCGCACCGGCTCCCGCAGGGCGTGACGTTCGTCGGCCAGCCGCTGTGGGCGTCGATCGGCTACACGGTCCCGGCGCTGCTCGGCACGTGCACGGCGCTCCCGGGCCGGCGCGGGGTGCTGCTCGTCGGGGACGGCGCCGCGCAGATGACCGCCACCGAGCTCGCGACGGTGATCCGCGAGCGGATCCCGGCAGTGATCGTCGTCGTCGACAACGACGGCTACACCGTCGAGCGGGCGATCCACGGACCCGACGAGTCCTACAACGACATCACGGCGTGGGACTGGACGCTGCTGGCCCGGGCGATGGGTGGCGGGGACACCGTTGCGGCGTCGCACGCCCGCACGGTCGGCGAGCTGCGCGCCGCACTGGCCGACGCCGACGCCCACCCCGAGCGGGTCACGCTCGTGCAGGCGGTCGTGCCGCGCGACGACGTCCCCGAGCTGCTCGCGGCGCTCACCCGGGTGCTCGGCTCGGCGCCGGCCCCGGCGCACTGAGGTCCCGGCCCTGCGCCCGGCACCGCGCACGCGCTCAGTCGGCGCGCAGCGTCCGGTAGCCGGGGTGGACGCCCGGGCGCAGCCCCCGGTCGGCGGCGACCTTCTCGAGCAGCGCGCGCAGGGTCGCCCGCTCCTCGGGGTCGAGGGCGGCGAGCTCCGCGGCGTCGTGCTCGCGGGCGACCCGACCGATGTCGTCGAGCAGGGCGGTCCCGTCGTCGGTGAGGTGCACGGCGTGCAGCCGCCGGTCCGACGGGTTGCGGCGCCGCTCCACGAGCCCCCGCTGCTCGAGGCCGTCGACGAGCGCGACCAGCCGCGTCGCCGGCGTCCCGAGCGTCTCGGCGAGCGCCTGCTGGCTGCTGCCGGGGGCCGCGGCGACGGCGCGGAGCAGGCCGGTCTGCGGCGGCGTGAGGTCGAGCTCCGCGATCCGCGCGGCGAAGGCCTGGGCGCAGTGCGTGCCCAGCTGCGTGAGCAGGAAGGCCGCGCCGATCGGGGTGGTCACGGGTCGAACGATAGCCCTTGACGAACCATGTCTCCAGCAGGATCGTGACAACTTGTCACGATGACAGGAGGACACCATGGTCACCACTCTCCCCCGCACGGTGCCCGAGCTCGTCGAGCGCTGGTCGGCCGCCGAGGCCGCCCGGGACAGCGGGGCGCTCGCGGCGCTCGCCACCGACGACGTCACGCTCGTGGGCCCCGTCGGCTTCGTGCTCGACCGGGCGGCCTGGCTGCGTCGGTTCGACGACGGCCTGTCCTACGACGCCCTGGCGGTCGAGGACGTGGCGGTCCGCGAGCACGGTGACCACGCCGTGGCCGTCGCGACCCAGACCCAGTCGGCGTCCTACCGCGGCCACACCACGGCCGGCCGGTTCCGCGTGACCGTCGTGGCCAGCCGCGACGGCGAGGGCTGGCGGCTGTTGTCCGCGCACCTGTCCGGGCCGCTGCGCGAGGGCGCCCCGCGGTGACCGCGCCGGCGCCTGCCGCGGTGCGCACGACCTGGTCGTGGCCGCGCGTCCTGGGGGTCACGGGCGCGGTGCTGCTGGTGGCGATGGTCGTGCACGTCGTCGCGCTCGTCCTGCTCGGCGGCCCGGTCGGCGGGCCGGTGTCGCTGCGCAAGCCCGCGACGTTCGCCGAGACCGGCTGGCTGCTGTGCTGGTCGGTGGCGCTGGTGCTGGCCCGGCTCCGGATGCGCCCCTGGCAGCGCCACGTCGTCGGGGTGGCGGTGCTCGCCTTCGCGGTCGTCGAGCCCGTCGTGATGGGGATCCAGGCCTGGCGGGGCGTGCCGAGCCACTACAACTTCTCCACCCCGTTCGACGCCGCCCTCGTGCGCATCGGCGCCGCGGGCACCGCGGCGGTGTTCGTCGTCGGGATGGTGGTGCTGCTCGTCGCCACCCTGCGCTCGCCCGGGACCTCCTCGCACGGCACCCCGCCCGAGCTGCGGCTCGGCGTCGCCGCGGGCGTCGTGGTCACGCTCGTGGCCTGCGCCGTCGGCATGGTCATGATCTCCACGAACAGCGGGGTCTACCGCGGGGGCCTCGGCAGCGGGTTCGGCCGCACCGGGGCCTACTTCGGCCCCGACGCCGCCACCGTCGGCCCGGACTACGCCGGCTTCCGCCCCGCCACCGCCGGCGGCGACCTCGTCCTGCCCCACGCCGTCGGGGTGCACGGCATGCTCCTGCTCGCCGTGCCGGCGGTGCTGCTCGCCGGGACCGCCGCCCACCACCGCCTCGCGCTCGTGGCGACCATGGTCGGCGCGGTGCTCCTCGCCCTCGCCGTCCTGCTCGTCCACGCCTTCCGGATGCTGCCCCTCGACGCTCTGGGCGTCCCGGCCCTGGTCGTGCTGGCGCTCTGCGTCCTGGCCTATCTGGGCGCGCTGGCCTCGGCCGGGCGGTCGCTGCTCGCGAGCCGCTCGACCAGCCGGCGGGTGACGTCCGCGTAGGCCGAGGGGTTCACGGGGTTGAACCACTGCCCGAACCGGGCGCGGCGGGGGATGTCGAGGTCGAGGTCGCCGAGCACCTCGTCGACGTTGTGCAGCGAGAACGGGATGATCTTCGTGCCGTGGCAGTGGTGGCCGTCGGTCGCGGTGTCCATGAACGCGAGCTGCTCGTCGACGCGCCGGCGCAGCTCCGCGCGGTCGGGCAGGGCGACGCGGTCGGCCAGCAGCGACGCGATCCACACCGCTGCCATCTCGGCGTTGAGCGGGCTGAAGAACGACGAGTTGTAGCCCGCGAACGTCAGGTGATCGACGTCGGTCGGCAGGATCTGCCGGTGGAGCAGGAAGTTGCCGCGCTCGTCGACGAGGCGCCCGGCCACATCGGCGGGCAGGAACGGCACGCCCTGGGTGAACCCGGTGGCGCACACGAGCAGGTCCGCGGCCAGCACCGTCCCGTCGTCGAGCTCGACGTGCGGGGCGCCGTCCTTCTCCAGCAGGCGGGTGATCGTGCGGTCGCGCCGCACCCCGATCGTCCCGGCGCGCACGGCTTCGTAGAAGCCGTCGGTGGTCAGGCCGATGGCGCCGCGGACGATGTCCTCGAAGCAGCCGCGCGGCACGAGGTCGAGCTCGCGCAGCCCGAACTGCCGGGTCGTGACCGGGCCGAGCGAGTCCAGGACGCGGCTGCGCACGCCGTTGGCCGGCCCGTGCAGGAACTTCTCGACGCCGCGGAGGTAGCGGTAGCGGAACAGCGACTCGCCGAGCCGGGTCAGCAGCAGGTGCTTGAAGTTGAGGAACCCGCCCACCCAGCGCGGCACCTTCCACACCAGCTGGCGGGCCACGACCGTCGTCGACGCGGCCGCGTCCCCGACGGCGACCGCCAGGTCGCACGCGGTCTTGCCGTAGCCGAGGACGACGACGCGCCGGTCGCGCGCCTGCTCCGGGTCGTGCAGGGCATTCGCCGGCAGCACCTGCCCGCCGGCGGCGGTGAACTCCTCCTGGCCGGGCAGGTCGGGCATCGCCGGCTCGCAGAAGACACCGTTGGCCACGACGAGGTGGTCCACCGCGTCCGTGCCCGCGTGCTGCCCGGACGTCGTCAGCTCCCACCCGCCGTCGCGCGGCACGGCGGCGGTCACCTCGGTCCCCAGGCGCAGCAGGCGGTCGACGCCGGTGTGCTCGGCGTAGGCCGCGAGGTAGGCCTGCACCTGCTCGCCGGAGGGCCACTCGGGGTGGTCCGCGGGCATCGGGAAGTCGGAGAACGCGTACGTGTCGCGCGGGCTCTGCGTCGACAGGCCCGGGTAGCGCCGGGTCGCGCTCCACACCCCGCCGACGTCGGGGGTGCGGTCGTAGACGACGACGTCGTGCCCGACGGCCGTCAGCACCTTCGCCGTGACGAGCCCCGCGACGCCCGCGCCGACGATCCCGACCCTCACGACGGGCTCCCCGCCGGCAGCCGCAGCTCGATCCCGAAGTCGGCCATGATCGCCTGCATCACCGAGATGTCCTTCGGTCCCGGGGGCAGGTCGGCCAGCGCCTGGTAGTACGCCTCGAGCCCGGCCGGCGAGACCACGGAGATCACCCGCGCCTCGTCGTCGTACGGGTTGCGGAAGGTGTGGACGACGTCGCGGGGCAGCAGCAGGTAGTCGCCCGTACCGAGGGTGAAGTCCTCGCCGCCGAGCATCACGTCGAGCTTGCCGGCGAGGCAGATGAACGACTCGTCCTCGCGGGTGTGCACGTGCGGCGGGGGCCCGTTCACGCCGCCCGGGACGGCGTACTCGAACAGCGAGTAGGCGTCCTTGGTGTTCTCGCCGGTCGCCTTCGCCGTGATGCCGATCCCGATCGCCGGGATCTGCCGGCCCTCCCGGGACGAGAGCATGTACCCGCCGCCCAGTGACATCTGCGCCTCCTCGTGTGGGTCGGCTCACAGAGTCCGGCGGGGCCGCGGGCACGTCCAACCCACGGTCCCGGCCAGTGGGACCGATGGTGCTAGCGGCGCGCGGCGTAGGCCCGCGACGCCGCGGCCGCCGCGAGCTGCACCGGCGGGCCGGCGCGCTCGGAGCGCACGGCGGCCGAGGGGCCCGTCACCGACAGGGCGGCGACGACCTCGCCGAGCGGGCCGAAGACCGGGGCGGCGACGCAGGAGACGCCGATGTTGCCCTCCTCGCGCTCGACCGCCCAGCCGCGGTCGGGGATCGCGGCGAGCTCGCGGCGCACGGCGTCCGCGGCGGTGAGCGTGCGCGGGGTGCGGGCCGGCAGCGGACCGGCCAGCGCGGCGTCCACGGCCTCGGCCGGCGACCACGCGAGGATCGCCCGGCCCAGCGCCGAGCAGTAGGCCGGGATGGTGCCGCCCACCTGCGAGAGCATCGGCATCGGCCGGTGCCCCGTGATCTTCTCGACGACCAGCACCTCGGCGCCGTGCAGCACCCCGAGCTGCACGGCGACCTTCACCGCGGCGTGCAGGTCGTGCAGGAACGGCAGCACGGCCTCGCGCAGCTCGTGGCGGATCGGGACCAGCCCGGAGAGCTCGAAGAGGCGCTGGCCGATGCGGTACCGGTCGCCGGGCTTGTCCAGCCAGCCCAGCCGCAGCATCCGGTCGGCCGTCCGGTGCGTGGTGGAGCGCGGCAGCCCGCAGCGGTGCACCAGCGCGGCCAGCGTCAGCTCGCGGTGGGTGGCGTCGAAGGCGTCGAGGATCGCCGCCGCGCGGTCGAGCCCGCCGGCGGCCTCACCGGTCCGCGCCGTCGTGTCCCGATCAGTGGGACTCACCATCGCTGTCTCCTCGACCGGCCCGCCACGCTCGACCCGGATCGAACAGGGAGGGCGTCATCACGGCAAGCACGGCAACGACGGCGCTGGTCGGCGGCGGCGCGAGCGGCATCGGGCGCGCGACCGCCGAACACCTCGCGCACGACGGGTGGGACGTGGTCCTCGTGGGCCGCACCGAGGAGCGGCTCCGGGCGACGGCGTCGGAGCTGACCGCGAAGAACGGCCGCGACGTCCGCTGGGCGGTCGGCGACCTCGGCGACGCGGACGCCGCCGACGACCTGGTCGCCGACGTGGAGGACCGCTTCGGGGAGCTGGCCGTCCTCGTGCTCAACACCGGCGGGCCCCGGCCCGCGCGCATCCTCGACCTCGACGCGGACGACTGGCGCGACGGCGCGGAGCTGCTCCTGGTCGGCCCGCTGGCGGTGGCCCGCAACGTCGTGGTGGGCATGCAGGAGCGCGGGTTCGGCCGCGTGGTCCTGGTGACCGGGACCGCCGTGCGCCAGCCGATGCCCGAGCTGGCGCTGTCGACGGTGCTGCGCTCGGCGGCGACGGCGGCGATGAAGCTGCTCGCGGGCGAGGTGGCCGCCGACGGCGTGACCGTCAACTGCGTGGCGCCCGGCCCGGTCGCCACCGACCGGCGCGCCCAGATCGTCGCCAACCGCGCGGCGACGGCGGGCGTCAGCACCGAGCAGGCCGACGCGGACGACCTCGCGGTGGTCCCGGCCGGCCGCGCCGGCGAGCCCGGCGAGGTCGCCGCGGCGATCGCGTTCCTCGCCTCGCGGGACGCGGGCTACGTGACCGGGACGGTGCTCACCGTCGACGGCGGACGGACGGAGACGACGTGGTGACCTTCGACATGGCGGCGTTCCTCGCCGGCCTGAACCCCGAGGTGCCCCCGAGCGGCGCGCGGCCGCTCGTCGTACACGCCGACGAGCTCCAGCCGCTGCCGGCCGGCGAGGTGCACAACCCGACGTCGCTGTCGGTCGCCGGGAACCTGCCGACGGCGACGTTCGAGCTGTTCCGCCAGACGATCCCGCCCCGGCAGAGCTCGGACATGCAGCGCCACCACCACGAGACGGTCCACTTCGTCATCGCGGGCGACGGCTGGTCGGAGATCGAGGACGAGACCGTCGAGTGGACCGACGGCAGTTTCGTCTACACGCCGCCGTGGACGTGGCACCGCCACCACAACGCCTCGACCGGGCGCCCGGTCGAGTTCCTGACCATCGAGAACTCGCGGCTTCTCGGCGCGCTCGGGGTCAACCGGCGCCAGAGCGCCGGGCTGGTGACCGTGGCCGAGGCCCGGGCCATGTTCAAGGGAGACCCGTCGTGAGCGACCACGTCAGCATCTGGGCCGAGCTCGCCGACGTCGACCACGAGCTGCGGCACGTGACGGTGTCGCTGGCCGATGGGAACGGGGTCCGGACGCGCGTGCTGCGCGCCGGCGCCGGTCCCGACCTCGTCCTGCTGCACGGGACCGGCGGGCACCTCGAGGCGTACGCCCGCGACATCGCCGGGCTCGCGCGGAGCTTCCGCGTCACGGCCTACGACATGGTCGGGCACGGCTGGTCGGACCTGCCCGACGTCCCGTTCACCGTCGACGTCCTCTCCGACCACCTGCTCGGGCTCATGGACGTCCTGGGCATCGCGCGGGCCCACCTGTCGGGCGAGTCGCTCGGCGGCTGGGTCGCCGCGTGGACCGCCGCGCACCACCCCGAGCGCGTCGAGCGGCTCGTGCTCAACACCCCGGGCAACATCGCCAACAAGCCCGAGGTGATGGCACGCCTCAAGGCCAGCACCACCGCCGCCGTCGCCGACCCCTCGGACGCCACGGTCCGGGCCCGGGTGGCCTGGCTGTTCCACGACAAGAGCATGGTCACCGACGAGCTCGTCGACCTGCGCCGCGCCGTCTACACGCGCGACGGGTTCCGCCGGGCGGTCGACAACATCCTCGTGCTGCAGGACCCGGCGACGCGCGCCCGCTACAGCTGGGACGCCGCGTGGGTCGGGCGCATCACCGCGCCGACACTGCTGCTCTGGACCGACCACGACCCCACCGGCGGCCTCGACGAGGCGCAGATGCTGCTCGACTGGCTGCCCGACGCGCGGCTGCACGTCATCACCGGCGCCGGGCACTGGCCGCAGTGGGAGAAGCCCGACGAGTTCGTCGAGCAGCACGAGGCCTTCCTGGGTGCCGAGACGGCGGCGGCGGTGCGGTCGTGAGCGAGGTCGTCGGCTTCGTGGGGATGTCCCACTCCCCCTTCGCGACGCTCCTGCCACCGGCCGCGAGCGACGCCCCCGGTGCGCGGTTCCTCGACGACGCCGCCCGCGTCCGCGACGCCGTCGCGCGCCTGGCGCCGGATGCCGTGGTGGTCGTGGGTCCCGACCACTTCCACGGCAACTTCTACGACGTCATGCCGCCGTTCGTGCTCGGCGTCGAGGAGGTGACGGGGTTCGGCGACTTCGGCAGCACGTCGGGCGCCCTGCCGGTGGCGTCGGAGCTCGCGTGGTCGGTCCACGCCGGGCTGACCGACGCCGGGTTCGACCTCGCGCTGTCGTACGCGCTGACCGTCGACCACGGGATCGTGCAGGGCTTCGAGATGGTCACCGGCGGGACGGTCCCGCTGGTCCCGCTGGTGCTGAACACCGCGGCGCCGCCGCTGCCGACGCTCGCGCGCTGCGTCGCGCTCGGGGAGGCGCTGGGCAAGACGCTGGCGGCCGGGCCGGCCGGGCGCGTGCTGGTGGTGGCCAGCGGCGGGCTCTCCCACTGGCTGCCGTCGAACGATCCGCGCGACCCGTCGGTGGTGGGTGAGAAGCGCGCGTCGCTGATCCACGGCCGGCAGGACGCGCAGGCCTTCGCCGCCGCGCGCGAGCCCAAGGTGCGAGCGATGGGCGGCGACCCGGGGGCGCGCGTCAACGACGCCTGGGACCGCTGGTTCCTCGACCGGCTCACCGCCGGCGACCTCGACGCGATCACCGCCCTCGGGCACGCGGGCCTGGAGGAGGCGGCCGGCACCGGCGGGCACGAGGTGCGGACGTGGCTGGTCGGCGCGGCCGCGGTCGCGGCGCCGCTGGCCTGGACCAGCTACGAGCCGGTGCCGGAGTGGATCACGGGGATGGGCAGCGGGGCGACGTTCCCGGTGGCCTGAGCCGCGTGATCACCCCAGGCGCGCGAGGACGGCCCGGTGGTCGCTGCCGGGCAGGTCGAGCACGCGGGTGGAGCGCACGGCGAGTCCGCCGCCGCCGAGCACGTGGTCGATGCGGAACCCCAGCCACCGGGGCCACCTCGCCGGCCACGTCGCCGGCCCCGCGGGCGCACCACCCTCTCCGAGGGCGGCGAGGCCGCGGTGCTCGACGGTGGTGTTGAGGTCGCCGGCGACGACGGTCGGCCCGGCCGCGGCGGCGCGCCAGGCGGCGACGAGGTCGAGCTCGTCGGCCCACCGGCCGGTCAGCCCGGGCACCGGGGCCACCGGGTGGGCGGCGAGCACCCGCACGTCGCCGAGCGTCCCGCCGCCGACCTCGAGCCAGCCGTAGAGGCCGCCGAGCAGGACCGGCGCAACCTTGACGTCCCCCAGCGACGGCGCGACGAGCACCGCCGTCCACGGCCCGTCCGGGTCGTCGGGCACGTGGCGGTGCGGCCGCGGTGGCGGGGCCGTGTCGGCGCGGTAGCCGAGCCCGGGGTCGAGGTGCCCGGCGAGGCGGGCGAGGAAGGGCTCGCCGGCCTCGGGCAGCACGACGACGTCGGGCCGGTGGGCGGCGAGCAGCCGGGCCAGCGCGCCGGGGTCGGCGCGGCCCTGCCAGACGTTGGCGACGAGGACGGTCAGCCGGCCGGGGCCCGGCCGCTCGCGGTGACGGCGCGGGCGGGCGAGCACGAGCCGGGACACCGCCGCCGCACCCAGGGCGGCCGGGCGGGCGCGGCGCGATACCGCGGCCAGGGTGCCGGCCGCGACGTCGACGCCCGCCGCGAGCGCCGGGCGGGCGGCGAGCGCGATCGGCCACGGGAACGTGCGCTCGAGACCGACCAGCTCGGGCACGAGCAGCACCGCGGCCGCGCCCGCGCCCACCGCGCCCCGCCGGGCCGTCCTCCGCACGGAGCCGATCATGGCTGTGGCGGGGTGGGGTCGCCGTGCGGTGCCCCGATGGGGTCGGGCACCTCGGTCACGGTGGTGTCCCAGAGGCGGGTGGTGCCGGTGGCGAGGTCGTAGGGCGCCCAGCCCGGGTCACCGGTGGTGGCGAACCGGACGATGTCCCGGCGCAGGGCGGCGCCCACCGCCCGCGCCTCGTCCGGCGGCGGCGCACCGAGCATCCGCGCGGCCGGTCGCGTGTCGAGCGTGCCGAACAGGAGCGGGACGTCGAGGCCGTGCGCGGCGCCGAGCAGCGGGCTGCGCCAGGTGAGCTCGGCACTCCAGGTGGGCCCACCCGCCGCGGCGTGGGCCCGGGCGACCCGTCGCGTCGGGTGGCGGTGCAGGGCATCGGAGATCTCCTGGAGCTCCGCGTCCGGGAGGGGAGGCAGCGGGTAGGCGCGCGCCTCCTCGCGGGTACCGGTGACCAGCAACGAGATCTGCGGGCGGGGCCGGAGGGCCAGGCCCTCCCACGGCTGGCCCAGGACGACGTCGCCGTCGACCACCGGGCCGAACGCCGTGATCCCGTCCGCGTGGCCCCGCAGCGGGACGTCCTGCGCGGCGACCAGGCGCTCCGGGGCCACGGCCCGGAACCCGGCCGCGGTCGGCGCGACGTCCAGCGCGGCCGCGAGCCGGGCGGTGACCCCGGCCGCGTCGTCGGGCGTGCGGAAGCCCTCGTGCACGCTCATCACCACGGCGCGCTGGAGCAGGCCGGCCGTCGCCGGGTGCGCGAGCAGCACCGCGACGGACGCCCCACCGCCGGACTGGCCCGCTGCCGTCACGCACCCGGGGTCGCCGCCGAACGCCGCCACGTGCTCGTGCACCCAGGTCAGGGCGGCGAGCTGGTCGCGCAGGCCCCGGTTCTCTGGCGCGCCGGGCAGGGCGAGGAAGCCCTCGGCCCCGAGCCGGAACCCGACCGTCACCACCACGACGCCCTCGGCGGCCAGCGCCGCGGCGTCGTACAGGGGCATGCTCGGCGCGCCCCGGACCCAGGCGCCACCGTGGAACCAGACGAGCACCGGCAGCCCGGAGCCGGCGGCCTCGGGGGTCCAGACGTTGAGCGTCAGCTCCCCGAGCCCGTCGCCCGGCCGCCACGGGGACGGTGCGCCGGGGGCCGGCGGGCCCTGCGGCGCGGCCGGGCCGAAGCGCGTCGCGTCGCGGACACCGTCCCACCCGGCGACCGGCACCGGCGCGGCGAACCGCCGCTCCCCCTCCGGTGCCGCCGCGTACGGCAGGCCGAGGAAGACCGCGAGCCCGCCGCGCTCGACGCCGCGCACCGTGCCGGCCGGGGTGCGGAGCTCCACGGCCCGGAACGCTAGCGCTGACCGATCCGTCCACGACGAGCACGAGGCGGGGCGCCAGGATCGGCAGCATGACGACGGAGAGCCGCCTGGTCAGCACCGTGATCGCCCGCCCCTGGCAGGACGTCTACGCGTACACGGCCGACCCCCACAACCTCGTCGACTGGGCGGCCGGCCTGGCCAGCGCCCAGGTCGAGCCCGCCCCCGACCGCCCCGACACCTACGTCGCGGACTCGCCGCTGGGCCGGGTGGAGATCGTCTGGACGCCGGACAACCCGTTCGGCGTCCTCGACCACGTCGTGCGCCTGGCCGACGGCACCGAGATGGACAACCCGCTGCGCGTCGTCCCGCTCGGGGAGGGCGCCGAGGTCGTGTTCCACGTCCGGCGGCGGGCCGGGATGAGCGACGACGACTTCACCCGCGACGCCGACGCGGTCGCGACCGACCTCGCGACGCTGCGCCGTCTCCTCGAGGGGCAGCTGACGGGCCCCTGAACGCTCCGCGGCGCGACCCACGATCGTCACCTGATCCGGCTACGGTCGGCGTATGGCCGACCGCCCGGACAACCACATCGCGTACCCCGGTCCCGGCTCGCGGCCGTTCCGGCGCGACCTCGACCCGATCGCCCCGCACGTCATTGTACTGTTCGGGTGCACCGGCGACCTCGCCAAGCGCAAGCTCCTGCCCGGCCTGGCGTACCTCGCCGAGTCCGAGCTGGCGCCCTCGATCCGCATCGTCGGCACGGCGATGGAGGACCTCGACACCGACGGGTTCCGCGACCTCGCGCACGACGCGGTGCAGAACCACGGCATGCACAAGCTCGCCGAGAGCGACTGGGACGACTTCGCCACGCGCCTGACCTACGTCCCGCAGGGCGCCGGGCCGGAGGGCCTGAGCTCGGCGGTGAAGGAGGCGCAGTCGCAGCTCGGCGACGACGCCCGGCTGCTGCACTACCTGTCGGTGCCCCCGAAGGCCGCCCAGGCGGTGATCGAGATGCTGCGCGACGCCGACCTCGCCAAGGGCGCCCGCGTGGTGATGGAGAAGCCGTTCGGGCACGACCTCGAGAGCGCGGTGCGTCTCAACGACTTCGTGCACCACGTGTTCGACGAGTCGCAGATCTTTCGGATCGACCATTTCCTGGGCAAGGAGGCCGCCCAGAACGTCCTGGCGTTCCGGTTCGCCAACGGGCTGTTCGAGCCGATCTGGAACCGCAACTTCATCGACCACATCCAGATCGACATCCCGGAGTCCCTCGGGCTCGACCAGCGGGCGTCGTTCTACGAGGCGACCGGCGCGTACAAGGACATGGTCGTCACCCACCTCATGCAGGTGATGGCGTTCGTCGCGATGGAGCCGCCGACGGCGCTGGAGCCGCGCGCGATCAGCGAGGAGAAGAACAAGGTCTTCCGCTCGCTGCTGCCGATCCACCCGCACGACGTCGTGCGCGGCCAGTTCGGCGGCTACCGCGACGACCCCGAGGTGGCCAACGACTCGGACACCGAGACCTTCATCGCGCTGCGGGTGGGCCTGGACAACTGGCGCTGGGCCGGAGTGCCGTTCTACCTGCGCACGGGCAAGCGCCTCGCCGAGGGCCAGCGGATCATCTCGATCGCGTTCAAGGAGGCGCCGCGCACGATGTTCCCGCAGGGTTCGGGTGTCGGCACCCAGGGCCCGGACCACCTGACGTTCGACCTCGCCGACAACTCCAAGGTGTCGCTGTCGTTCTACGGCAAGCGCCCCGGCCCGGGGATGCGCCTGGAGAAGCTCTCGATGCAGTTCTCGACGCACGAGACCGACTCGGCCGGCGACGTCCTCGAGGCCTACGAGCGCCTCATCCTCGACGCGATGCGCGGCGACCACACGCTGTTCACCACCTCCGAGGGCATCGAGTCGCTGTGGGAGCGCTCCGTCCCGCTGCTCGCCGACCCGCCGCCGGTGAAGCCCTACCCCGTCGGCTCGTGGGGCCCCAACGCCATCCACCAGCTGATCGCGCCCAACGCCTGGCGCCTCCCGTTCGAGCGGGCCTGGCGGGAGAAGAAGTAGGGCTCAGCGGTTCGTCAGCGCCTCGTCGATCGTGCGGTACACGTAGCTCGGCGGCGCGGACGGGTATGGGCGCCAGGACGGGAGCGCGTCGGGCGCCTCGGACGGCGCCGTGCTCGCCGGGCCGTACTCGAAGAGCCACCAGATGGTGCCCCACGGGTCCCGCAGGCGGGCCAGGCGCTGGCCGCCGTGGAACGGGGTGGTCTCGGTGACGACCTCGGCCCCGGCGGCCCGCGCGCGGGCGACGACCGCCTCCGCGTCGCGGACGTAGACCTGCAGCAGCGCGGAGGTCGGCGCCCAGTGCGGCTTGGCGTCGCAGAGCATGATCGTGGAGTCGCCGACCCGGACCTCGGCGTGGATGAGCAGGCCGTCCGCGTCGACGGTGTGCGCGGCCCGGGTCTCGTGGCCGTCGAACACCTCGGTCACGAACCGGAGGAAGGCCTCGGCCCCGCCGTCTCCGCGGACGGCGACGAACGGGTTCACGGTGCCGTAGCCGGGCGGGAGGTCGCCGCCGGTCAGGAGGTCCATAGCCACAGCGTCTCGAGAGACCCGGACAGGGACGGTCCGCTACTCCGGCAGCATCGGCATCTCGACGCCCTGGTCGCGGCCGAGGAGCGTCGCGCGCGTGACCGAGGAGAGCCCGTAGCGCTCACGCACGTCGTCGACCACGACGTCGAGCGCGAGCGGGTGGGCGTCGCCCGCGAACGGCAGCTCGAGCTGGGCGCCGCCGGAGTCGTCGAGGTTGCCGACCGCCACGCCGAGCATCGACAGGCCCCGGTCGGCGATCAGGGGCGTCGCGGCCTCGACGAGCAGGCGGACCGCGGCCATGACCGCGTCGGTCTCGGCGGTGGCCGCGGCCAGGGTGTGCGAGCGCGTCGCGCGCGTGAAGTCGGCGAACCGCAGCCGCAGCGTCACCGTGCGCCCGGTGCGGCCGGCCCGGCGCATGCGGCGGGTCACGCGGTCGACGAGGCCCATGAGCACGGCGTCGACGCGCTCGGGCGGCATCGGCTGGCGGCCGAGCGCCCGCTGGGCGCCCACCGACCGGCGCCGGACGCCGACCCGCACCCGGCGCGGGTCGCGGCCGTGGGCCAGGGCGTCGAGGTGGCGGCCGGCGGCCCGCCCGAGCAGGGACTCGAGGGTGGGGCCGCCGATGGCCGCGAGGTCGCCGACGGTGGTGACGCCGTGGCCGCGCAGCTTGCGCGACGTCACCTCCCCCACCCCCCAGAGGACCTCGACGGGCAGCGGGTGCAGGAACGCGAGCTCGCCGCCGGGCTCGACGACCAGCAGCCCGTCGGGCTTGGCGACGCGGCTGGCCACCTTGGCCAGGAACTTCGTGCCGGCCAAGCCCACGGTGATCGGCAGGCCCACGTCGTCGGCGACCGCGCGGCGCAGCCGGGCCGCGATCTCCGGCGGCGGCCCGGCGATCCGCCGCAGGCCGGAGACGTCGAGGAACGCCTCGTCGATCGAGATCGGCTCCACCAGCGGCGTCACCGAGGAGAAGACCGAGAACACCGCCCGGCTGGCGCCGCTGTAGGCCTCCATGCGGGGCGGGACGACGACCGCGTCGGGGCACAGGGCGCGCGCCATCCGCCCGCCCATCGCCGTGCGCACCCCGCAGGCCTTGGCCTCGTAGCTGCAGGCCAGCACGACGCCGCCGCCGACGATCACCGGCCGGCCGCGCAGCGCGGGGTCGTCGCGCTGCTCGACCGAGGCGTAGAAGGCGTCGAGATCCGCGTGCAGGATCGTCGGCTCCCCGGACACGAACACATGTTCGCACGACGTCCCGACGGTGGGGGATCGACGTACAGACTCTTCTTGCACAAACCTGTAGGCCGAGCTATAACTATGTGCACCAGCAAGCAGCAGGTACGCAGTGCGGCGACGGAAGGAGATGACCGATCGTGCTGCTGAACTACGACCCCTTCGACACGTTCCGTGCGCTGGAGCGCCTGACCAGCGGCTCCCGGCAGCAGGCGGTGAGCGGCATGCCGATGGACGTGTACCGCGCCGGTGACCACTTCGTCGCGTCGTTCGACCTGCCCGGCGTGGACCCGGGGTCGATCGACGTGTCGGTGGAGGGCAACGCGCTGACCGTCACGGCGGCGCGCACGGCCCCGAGCGGTGAGGGCGACTACCTCGTGGCCGAGCGTCCCCGCGGGCGCTACAGCCGCCAGCTGATGCTCGGGCGCGACCTGGACACCGAGCGGCTGCACGCGTCGTACACCGACGGCGTGCTGACGCTGACGATCCCCGTCGTCGAGAAGGCCAAGCCGCGGCGCATCGAGATCCAGCACTCGAACGCCACGACCAGCATCGAGGGCACCCAGCACGAGAAGGAGGCGCCGACGTCCTGATCCCCACCGAGCACGACAGCCCGACCTCCACCGAGACGTGAGCACCCGCCGGGCCGGCCCCGGCGGGTGCTCACGCATGGAGGGACACCACCGCGAGAGGAGGACCGCGTGGGCACCGAGCGCCTCGACGACCACGACTACCCGTCGTTGACGATCGGCCAGGCCGCCGAGCTCATCGGCGTCGCGCCGGCCTTCCTGCGCAGCCTCGACGCGGCGGGCCTCCTGCACCCGCACCGCTCCGGCGGCGGCCAGCGCCGTTACTCGCGCCGCCAGGTCGACTTCGCCGCGCGGGTGCGGGCGCTGTCCGACGAGGGCCACACGATCGTGGGTGCCGCCTCGATCCTCGGCCTGCGCGGCGACCTCGCCGAGGCGCAGCGCGACCTGGAGACCGCCCGGTCCGAGCGCGACGAGGCCCGCGCACAGCGGGACGAGGCCCGCGCGGACCTCGACCGGATGCGGCGGGCGGCCGGGGTCGGCGGCGCCGCCGCGGCGACGCGAGGATCATCGGGCGCATGACCAGGAGCACCGCGACGCGGCGGGCGGACCTCGTCCTCGAGGGCGGCGGGGTCAAGGGCATCGGGCTGGCCGGTGCCGTCGCGGCCCTGACCGACCGCGGCTGGACGCCGCACCGCATCTCCGGCACGTCCGCCGGCGCCCTCGTCGGGGCGATGGCCGCCGCCGGGGCGACCGGCGAGCAGCTCGGGGAGATCACGTCGCGGCTCGACTTCCGCCGGGTCGGCGACCGCGGTGGCATCGGCCGGCTCCCGCTCGTCGGGCCCGCGCTGGGCTTCCTCGGCGGCCAGGGTCTCTACCAGGGCGAGTGGCTGCACGCGTGGGTCACCGAGGAGCTGGCCGCGCTCGGCGTCCACACCTTCGGCGACCTGCGGATCGACGACCCGTCGCTGCCGCCCGACCAGCGCTACCGCCTCGTCGTCACGTGCTCTGACCTCACGCTGGGCCAGCTCGTACGCCTGCCCTGGGACTACCGCAGCGTCTACGGGCTCGACCCGGACACCCAGCCCGTCGCCGACGCGGTGCGGGCGTCGATGGCGATCCCGTTCCTGTTCCGCCCCGCGACGCTGACCAACCCGCGCACCGGGGTCGTGTCCACCCTCGTGGACGGCGGGCTGCTGTCGAACTTCCCCATCGACTCGCTCGACCGCACCGACGGCCGCGAACCGCAGTTCCCGACGTTCGGTGTCACGATCACCACGGCGCCCAAGCCGGGCATCGGTGACCGGGTGGCGCTGTTCCACTCCCGCTGGTTCGACATCCCCCAGCCCGCGCCGTTGCGCCTGCTCGAACAGCTGATCACCACGATGATCCTGGGCCGCGACCAGGCGGTGCTCAACCAGCCGTGGGTCGCGGCCCGCACCATCCACGTCGACGCCGGCGCGGTCGGGCTGCTCGACTTCGGCATCTCCCCGGCGCGGTCCCGCGCGCTCTACGACGCGGGCTACCGGGCGGCCTCGGCGTTCCTCGACCGGTTCGATTGGCGCGCCTACAAGCGCCGCTTCCGCCGCGAGGCGGCGTCGCTCAGCGGTGCAGGGTCAGCAGCTGCTCGGTGAACCCGCCGAACCCGCGCTCGCGGTCGACGAGGTGCACCTCGAGGATCCAGTGCGCGGTGCGCCCGGACGGGTCGGTGGTGCGCATCGGGCGATCGTTGGCCGGCGTGATGTAGCTGAGCAGGCGCTCGCCGTCCATCAGCTCGTGGGGGAACTCGCCGACCAGGTGGCCCGCGTGCGAGCCCCCGAACGTCCAGCCCCGCTCCTGCGCGAGGCGGCAGACCTCGGCGTAGAGCTCGGCGCCGGTGACGTCGGGGTGCGCCTCGAAGTACGCGCGTCCGGCGGCCCAGACGGCGTCGAGGTCGTCGCGCAGCCGCAGCTTGTCGGGGTCGTCGCCGAGCACGAACGTGCGCCCGACGTCGGCCTCCCAGTCGCTGAAGATGGGTCCCAGATCGAGGAACACCACGTCGTCGGCGGCGATCACGCGGTCCGGCGGGTTCTCGGCGTAGGGCTGCAGCGTGTTCTCCCCGGCCCGCACGACGCGCTTGTGCCAGTGCCTGTCCGTGCCGAACAGCTCGGCGCCGAGGTCGCGGACCTCGTCGGAGACCTGCTTCTCGCCCTTGCCGGGCGCGACCAGCCCGCGCCGCACGACCTCGTCGAACAGCGCGACGGCCTTCTCCTCGGCCGCGATCAGCTCCCGGGCCCGCGCGTCCTCGTCGGTGGCGGTGGTCATGGCCGTCATCCTGCGCCGTGCCGGGCAGACTGGCCAGCGTGAGCAGCCTCGGCAGCCTGGCGAGGGCGCAGGCGGCGGCGCAGGAACGCCTGGTCACCTCGCTGCTGCGCGAGCTCGCCCCACCGGCCGTGCGCGACGGCGACGTCCTGCGGATCCCGCTACCGGGCGGGGAGCTCGCGGTCGGGGTGCGCACGTGGTCGCCGACGGGTCACCACCGCCTCGCCGACGACGTCACGCTCGACGGGCGGCCGGCCGCCCACGAAGCCGTGGTCGCCGCGGTCCTGGACGCCGTCGGCGCCGGGCCCGGCCACGCCGACCTCGTCGCCGACAGCGTCGCCCGCACCGCCCGCTACCTCGACGCGCCCCCGGTCCGCAGCGGCGACCGCACCCGCGACGCCGAGCAGTCCCTGCGTCTCGGGCACCCGTTCCACCCGACCCCGAAGAGCGCCCAAGGGCTGGACGACGCGGACCTGGGCGCCTGGGCCCCCGAGCTCGGCGCGGCGTTCGTGCTGCACCACCTCGCGCTCGACCCGCGCGTCGTCGTCACCGGCGGCACGCCGCCGGTCCCGCCGGCCGCGGTGGCGGCCCGGCTGACCGCCGGCTGGACCGCGCTCCCCCTGCACCCGTTCCAGGCCCGCGTGCTCGCCGCCGACCCGACCCTCGCCGTCCTCGAGGCCGAGGGCAGCCTGCGGTGGCTCGGCCCGCGGGGCGACCCGGTGTGGCCGACGTCGTCGGTGCGCACGGTGGTCGACACCGTCACCGGCGCCTCGTGGAAGCTCCCGCTGCGCGCCCGGCTGACCCACTTCGTCCGCACGACCCCGCCCGAGCAGGCGTGCCGTGCCGTCGACGCGGCCGCCGTCGTCGAGCGTCTCGGACCGCTGCCGGCGGGCTTCGGCGTGATCGCCGACCGCGGCTTCGCGACCCTCGACCCCGCCGTCGGCGGGGACCGCCTCGCCGCCGACCTCACCGTGATCGCCCGCGCCCCGTTCCCGCCCGGCGGCCCGCGCGTGCTCGCCGGGGTGCTCGAGGAGGGCCCGGACGGCGAGGCGCCGCCGCTGGTGGCCGACGTGCGCGCGGCCGGCGACGTGCACGCGTGGCTGCGCCGCTGGCTCGACGTGTCCCTGGTCCCGCTGCTGGTGCTCTTCGGCCGCGCCGGGCTGGGGTTCGAGGCGCACCCGCAGAACACGCTGGTCACCACGGACGCGGCCGGGTGGCCGACGGCGTGCTGGGTGCGCGACCTGGAGGGCGCCCACGTCCGCGCGGACCGGCTCCCGCCCGGCCTGCCGGCGGACTCCCCGCTGGTCTACCGCCCCGAGGAGGCGTGGCGGCGGCTGCGCTACCACGGCGTCGTCAACCACCTGGCCCTGCTCGTGGCCGTCCTCGGCCGCCACACCGTGGGCGAGGCGGCGCTGTGGGCGACCGTCGCCGACGTCCTGGCCGGGGTCACCGACCGCGACGCCGCGCCCTGGGCGCGGGACCTGCTGGCGAGCCCGACCCTCCCGGCGAAGGCGCACCTGCGCAGCTGGGCCGCCGGACGGGGCGAGGACCCGCTGTACGTGGCCCTGCCCAACCCGATCGCCGCCGCGGCGCGGGGCAGGATGAGCGCATGAGCGTCACCCACGTCGTCCTGTTCACCTGGCACGGCGACGCCGCGGCCGACCCCGCCGTCGTCGAGGGCATCGCGGACGCCCTGCGCCGCTTCGTGCGCGAGTCCGACCTGCCGGGCCTGCAGTCGTGGACGTGCGGGCGCGACGCAGGACTCGCCGCGGGCAACGCGGAGTTCGCCTGCGTCGGGGTGTTCGACGACGTCGACGCCTACACCGTCTACCGCGACCACCCCGAGCACCGCCGGATCATCGACGAGCAGATCAAGCCCTACATCGCCGAGCGCACGGCGGTGCAGTTCACGAGCTAGGGCCACGACCGAGGAGGACGATCAGGGGCATGACGGGCTTCGAGCTCGGGACCGACGGCCCCGGCACCATCCTCACCGCGGTCGACGGGTCGATCACCTCGCTGCGCGCCGGCGCGTACGCCGCGGGGCTCGCACGCCGACAGCACGCGCACCTGCTCGTGGTGACGGTGGTGACGACGCCGTCGCTCGCGGCCATGGCGCCCGGCGCCCTCGCCGTGCTCAGCGACACGGCCGATCAGCTGGCCACCGAGCTGCACGAGGAGGCCAAGCGCTACCTCGACCGGCTGGCGCTCACCGGCGAGCTCATCCGCGTCCAGGGCGACCCGTACACCGAGATCGTGCGGCTGGCCGACGAGCGGCGCGTCGACGGGGTCGTCGTCGGGGCGTCGGCGAAGGCGGGCCACCGCTTCGTCGGCTCGCTGGCGACACGCCTGGTGCGCGCGGGCAAGTGGCCGGTGACCGTCGTTCCCTGACGCATTCACCCGGAAGGACCAGTGATGGGAGCCACTCCGGACCTACAGTGACACGGGTCGCCCTGCTGTCCCTGCTTTCGAGGTCGCCGTGACCACCCACCTCACGCCCGCCAGCCCCGTCCACCTCGCGCCGTCGTACGCGACGCCCGCCTGGCTGGTGCGGGGGCTGACCAACGACCCCGGCGTCCTGAGCCTCTACGCCGGGCGGCTGCGCCTGGTGACCGCCACCGGGGTGGTGTTCGACGCGCCGCTCGGCGCCGTCGAGCGGCTCGCGTTCCCCTGGTACCTGGGCGCGTCGGGGCTGCGCGTGACCGTCGGGGGCCACCGCTACCGGATCGCGCTGCACCGCCCCCACGGCGCCGGTGCCCCGCCGCTGCGCCTGCTCGACGTGGCGACCGGCAGCGCCGAGGACGGCGGCCCCGCCGTGCACTCGGCGCTCGAGGGCCGCCGCGCCGGCCGCGTCTGGCGGACCCTGCTCGGTGTCTGAGCTGGCTGCCTGGGTCAGCCCATGTTCGGCTGACCGTTCGAGGCGCCCAGCCCGCCGTCGACGGGGACGTGCGCGCCGTTGACGAAGCGGGCGTCGTGGCTCGCGAGGAACGCGATGACGTCGGCGACCTCGGCCGGCTCGGCCGGGCGACCCATCGGGATGCGCCGGCGGAAGGCCGCCATCGTGTCGTCGTCGGACCGGATGCCCTCGGACATGTCCGTCGCGGTCAGGCTCGGGTGCACGGCGTTGACGCGCACGCCCTCGCTCGCGTGGTCGAGCGCCATCGCGTTGGTGAGGTTGGTGACCGCGCCCTTGGCGGCGTTGTAGGCCGCCATCCCCCAGTCGCCGCCGAGGCCCGAGACGGAGCCGACGTTGACGATGCTCCCGCCGGTGGCGCGCAGGTGCGGGAGCGCGGCCTTCGAGGCGTAGAACACCCCGTCGACGTCGGTGGCCATGACACGGCGCCAGGCATCGCCGTCGAGGTCGTCGACCGTGCCCGGCTCGGCGACGGCGGCGTTGTTGACCAGCGTGTCCAGGCGCCCGTACTCGTCCACGACCTCCTGCACGAGGGCGGTGACCGCCTGCTCGTCGGAGGTGTCGGCGACGCGGGCGACGAGCGTCGAGCCGCCCGGGGCGTCCGCGACGACCTTGTCGAGCTTCTCCTGCGTGCGGCCGGTGATGACGACCGTCGCGCCCTCGCTGCCGAAGCGGTACGCCGTCGCGGCGCCGATGCCCGATCCGCCGCCGGTGACGACGACGACCTTGCCGGTGGAACGGCCCTGGGTCACGGGATCTCCTCGATGTGGTCGGACGTGGACCGCCCGGGCGTACCCGCCCCGCGGCCGCCGACGCGCGGTGTCGAGCAGATCACCCCAGGTGGCGGGTCAGCGGTACCTAGGTCACGCTGACCTATGTGTGGGTGGACGTCCTGCTGCTGAGCCAGCTCGCCCAGCGGCCGTCGCACGGCTACGAGCTGCGGCGCCGCGTCGAGGCCACGACCGGCATCAAGCTGCACAACAACTCGCTCTACCCGGCGCTGCGCCGCTTCGGCGAGGCCGGCGCCGTCACCCGCACCCTCGAGCCGCAGGAGGGCCGGCCGCCGCGGCACGTCTACACGCTCACCGACGTGGGTCGGGAGCTGCTGCACGACCAGCTGGCCGACCTGCCCGACGAGCTCGCCGGCGACGAGGCCGAGTTCCTCGCCCGCCTCGCCGGGTTCGGGCGGCTCGACGCCACCGAGCGCCGCGGCGTCCTCGCCGCACGGGGCCGGGTGCTGGCCGAGCGCCGCACCCGCCTCGCGGGACTGGCCGAGGCGGCCGCCGCGTCACCCGACGCGCCCGGCGACCCCTGGGCCGCCCTCGTCCTCGACGAGGTGCTGCGCCGCACGCGCGAGGAGCAGGCCTGGCTCGACCGCCTCACGGCCCGGGCCACCAGCACGGACCCGACCGACACCGAGGAGATGCCGTGACCACCATCGCCACCTCGACCGAGCACGACGACGCCCCGGACCTGCCCCGGCTGCCGTTCCCGCGCGCCGGTGTGCTGACGATCTCGCCGCTGTACGCGCGGCTGCGCGAGGCCGGCCCGGTCACACGCGTCCGGACGCCCGCGGGCGACGTGGCGTGGCTGGCGACCCGCTACGAGGAGGCCAAGGCGCTGTTCGCCGACCGCCGGCTCGGGCGCTCCCACCCGCGGCCCGAGGAGGCCCCGCGTGTCTCCGACGCCGGCGTCATGTCCGGGCCCAGCGGCGACCACGAGCACGAGGACGCCGACCACACCGCCATGCGCCGCCTGCTCACGCCGGCGTTCTCGGCCAAGCGCATGCGCCGCCTGCACGACCGCGTCGCCGAGCTCGCCGAGGGCCTCGTCGACGACCTCGTGGCCGGCGGCTCTCCCGCCGACCTGCACGCCGCGTTCTCGGTACCGCTGCCGATCTTCGTGATCTGCGAGCTGCTCGGGGTGCCGGTGGCGGACCGCGCGTACTTCAAGGGCCTCTCCGAGCGCATGGCCACCCTCACGGGCGACGACCCGGCCGTGGCCCGCGCCGAGTTCGAGCGCTACACGGCCTCGCTGGCCGACGCCAAGCGCGCCGAGCCCGGGGAGGACGTCATCTCCGACCTCGTCGCCGCCCAGGCCGACGACCCGCGCCTGACGGACACGCGCGTCGCGGAGCTCACCGCCGGCCTGCTGTTCGCGGGCCACGAGACGACGGTCAACCGGCTCTCCCTCGGGGTCGTCCTGCTGCTGGTGAACCCGGAGGTCCGCGACCGGCTGGTCGCCGACCCGGCGGGCTCGGTCGACGGCGTCGTCGAGGAGGTGCTGCGGCTGGCCGAGCCGGGCGGGATGGGGCTGCTGCGCTACGCCCACGAGGACGTCACCGTCGGCGAGGGCGACGACCGGGTCACCATCCCCCGCGGCGACGCCGTCATGATCGTCACGAGCGCGGCCAACCGCGACGACGGCGCGTTCGACGACGCCGACCGCTTCGACATGGACCGCTCGCCGAACCCGCACCTGTCGTTCGGGCACGGGCCGCACTTCTGCATCGGCGCGAGCCTCGCCCGCACCGAGCTCCGGGTGGGCCTGACGACGCTGTTCAGCCGGCTGCCCGGGCTGCGCCTGGCGGTGGACCCCGAGTCGCTGACCCTGCACACCGAGCGCCTCACCGGCGGGCTGGACCGGCTGCCCGTCACCTGGTGACGGCTCGGCTAGAGCTCCTCGCGCCGGGTCACGAGCGTCTCGGCGACCTCGCGGAGCTTGACGTTGAGGTCCTGCGACGTGCGGCGCAGCACGTCGAAGGCCTCGTCGGAGGTCAGGCCGCGGCGTTCCATGAGGACGCCCTTGGCCTGGCCGATGACGTCGCGGCTCTGCAGGGCCTCCCGGAGCTGCGAGACGCGCAGCTCGGAGGCGGTGCGGGCCTGCACCGCCGAGATCGCGGTGGCGGCGTGGGCGGCGAGCAGGAGCGCGTGGTCGCGGTCGGCCTCGTCGAGCCCGTCGGGCGACCACGAGTAGAAGTTCAGCGCCCCGAAGCGCGGTGGGGAGCCGCCGGGGAACATGCCGGTGGAGAGCACCGCGCCGAGGCCGAGATCGCCGGCGGACCGTGGCCCGAACGTCGGCCAGGTGGCGTCGCCGCCCTCGAGGCGGTCCATGGCCGTGCCGACGCCGGTGCTGTGCATCGCCGTGTGGCTCGGGCCCTCGCCGACCTCGTCCTGCAGGGCGTCGGCCTTCTGGGCGACCGGGTCGCTGGCCGCGACCGTGTCGAGGCGGCCGTCCGGGTTGCGCAGCACCACCGACACGACGTCCGCGCCGGGGACCACCGCCCGGGCGGACTCGACGACCCGCTCGACGACACCGACAACGCCGGTCTCGGGGGGCGCGGCGAACAACGCGTCGGCGAGGTCGACGAACGCTGCGGCGAGCGCCGAGGAGATCTCGCCGGACTCCGACGTGCTGCCGAGGGTCATCGTGGTGGCACCTTCGCGGACGGGCGGGACGGGGACGTGGTCGAGGAGAAAGTATCCGCGACGGCACCGCTCGCGCAGTGACCCGGTCCGCACTCCCCGCCCCGACCCCGCCCCGACCCTGCCCGGGGGGCCCGGACTACCGCGCGATGAGCTGCCCGAGGCGCTTGGTGAGCTTGACGTTCTCGGAGTAGTCGACCGGCACGACGATCACCGACGGCTTGTCGCGGCGGTCGAACGCCTCCTTGAGCGCGGGGCGGAACTCGTCGGCCGACTCGATGCGCCGGGCGTGGCAGCCGAGGCCCTCGGAGATCCCCACGAGGTCGGGCGTCCTGAACTCCGTGCCGAAGTGGTGCCCGAACTCCACCTCCTGCTTCCAGGAGATGAGCCCGTAGTCGTTGTCCTCCCACACCACGTTGACCGGCGCGACGCCCAGGCGCGTGGCCGTGGCGAGCTCGGCCATGTTCATCATGAAGCCGCCGTCGCCGGAGATCGCGACCACGCGGCGGTCCGGCTCCACCAGCGACGCCGACACCCCGCCCGGGACGGCGATGCCCATGGAGCAGAAGCCGTTGGAGATGATGCAGGAGTTCGGCGAGTACGTCGGGTAGTGCCGCGCGACCCACATCTTGTGGGCCCCCACGTCGCTGATGAGGATGTCCTCGTCGTCCATCTCGGCGCGCAGCTCGGCGAGGATGCGCTGCGGCTTCATCGGGAAGTCGCCCGTCTCGGCCTCCGCCGACGCGCCGGCCTCGGTGATCTCGTCGGTGAGCGCCTGCCGGGTGCGCCGGTGCAGCTCGATGTCCGGGTAGCGGTGCGCCTCGGTGAGGCCCTCGTTGATCGCCCACAGCGCGGCCGCCACGTCGCCGACGATCTCGACGGTGGGCCGGTAGGCGTCGTCGACCTCGGCGGGGTCGAAGTCGATGTGCAGCAGACGCTTGGTGCGGCCGATGTTCCAGCGCGCGGGCGGCCACTCGACCATGTCGTAGCCGACGGCGATGACGAGGTCGGCGGCCTCGAACACCTCGGTGACGTAGTCGCGCGAGCCGAGACCGACCGCGTAGAGGCTGCGCTCGTGGCGGTCGGACAGCGCGCCCTTGCCCATGAACGTCATGCCGGCGTAGATGCCGGTGGTCTCGACGAAGCGCTGCAGCTGGCGGCTCACTCGCGTGCGCACGCAGCCCTGGCCGACGAGCAGGACCGGCCGCTCGGCGCGGGCGATGAGGTCGAGCGCCGCCTCGATCGACTTCTCGTCGGGCACCGGCCGGCGCACCTTCTCCGGCGGCACGATCGGCGCGGCGCCCTCGACCTCGTGCTTGGCGATGTCCTCGGGCAGCTCGACGTGGGTCGCGCCCGGCTTCTCCGCGACGGCCAGCTTGAAGGCCTTGCGCAGGACCTCCGGGATCGTGGTCTCGTCACGCAGCGACGTCGTCCACTTGGTGATCGGCGAGAACATGTTGACCACGTTCATCGCCTGGTGCGACTCCTTGTGCAGGCGCGTCGTCGCGCCCTGCCCGGTGACGGCGACGACCGGGGAGTTGTCCATGTTGGCGTTGGCGACGCCGGTGACGAGGTTGGACGCGCCCGGGCCGAGCGTCGACAGGCACACGCCGGGGTGTCCGGTCAGGCGCCCGTAGACATCGGCCATGAACGCGGCGCCGGCCTCGTGGTGCGTCGCGACGAAGCGCACCGAGGAGTCGCGCATCGACATGAGCAGGTCGGCGTTCTCCTCGCCGGGGACGCCGAAGACGTACTCGACGCCCTCGGCCTCGAGGCACTTCATGAACAGGTCGCTGGCCCTCATGTGTCGGTCCCACTCCCGGAGATCGGCGCGCTCGGATCCACGGTCAGGTGCCCAGGGAGCGCGCTCGGCACACTCCGGACCGATCAGGGCCGGGATCCCTCCCCTCACGGCCCGCTCGACGAGGCGGGACGCGTCGGCGCGGTGCGACCGCGCGAGCTCGTGCCCGTGCCGGCACCGGTGTTGGACGCGTCCGTGCCGCCACCGCCCTCGGGGGTGCTCCCGGAGCCCGGCCCGTCGTCGTCGGTCGCGGCGCCGCCGTCGGTGGTGGCCGACTGCGCCGCGCCGGCGAGACCGGACACCGACTCGAGCGTCTCGCCGATCTTGAGGTCGTTGAGGAAGAGCTCCGCGGGACGGGCGTCGCCGGCGGGGTCGCGGTAGATGCCCGTCTTGAGGTAGTCGAACGAGTCGATCATCGTGCCGCGCGGCGGCCGGAAGCCGTTCAGCACCCGCTGGCCCTCGCGGTAGACGGAGACGGCGCCGCCGCCCTCCTCGAACCGGATGTCCATCTGCACGGCCAGGTTGCGGCCCGCCTGCACCGGGCCGAGGTCGCGGACCCGGTCACCGACGTTGGAGAGCCACAGGCGCCCGTCGACGATCTCCAGCGCGACCGGCGGCGAGGTGTTGGTGCCGCCGTCGTGGAGCTGCCAGACGACCTGCCAGCTGCGGGTGTCGACCGGGAAGTCGGCCGGCAGGAAGGCGCTGTAGCCGAAGAACAGGTGCTGGCCCGCGCGGATGTCCTGCGCCTCCTCCGGGCGGACCTCCGAGCGCTTGGCGCCGTCCGGGACCTCGAGCTTGACGACCCGCCGCCCGGGCACGTTGGGGCTGTCGACCTCGGCGGGGTTGCGCCCGCCGTCCTCGACGTTGCCGCCGTTGGAGTCCTGAAACCCGGTCAGCCCGGACGTCAGGGACCACAGCGCGTCCGTGACCTGCCCGGTGGACCCGCCCGCGCCGCCGCCCGCCGTGCCGCCGCCCGACCCGCCCGTGCCCGACCCGCCGCTGCCCGACCCGCCACCGTCCTGGTCCCCGTCGCCGGTCCTGTCAGCGCTGCCGGTGCTGCGGGTGCTGCCGGTGCTGCGGGTGCTGCCGGTGCTGTCTGGTCCGTCGTCCGAGGTCGTCGTCGACCGGGCCGGGGAGGACGAGCCCGGCGCGCGCGTGGACCGCGGCGCGGTGGTCGAGCCGCCCGAGCGTCCGGTGCCGCCACCGTCGCGGCGGGAGGCGGGCCCCTCGGCGGGGGGCGTCGTGGGGCGCGGCTGCCCCGACCCGGCGGTCGAGCCCCCGTCCGACCCGCCGCTCCCCGAACCACCGGCCGTGCCGCTGTCCGAGCCGGCGCTGCCGGGAGCCGAGGTCGGGGTGGCCGTTCCGCTCCCCGTGGCCCCGGGCTGCTCGTCGCCTCCCCCGGCCTTGCCGCCGCTGGTCCCGGGTGCCCGGGTCGAGGTGACCGCGCCGGACCCCGCCCTCCCGGGCTCGTCGTACCCGCCCCCGGCGCCCCCGTCCTCCGGGTAGGCGCCGTCGGTGCCGTCCGGCGCGGTCGACCCCGAAGCAGTCGTCCCGGGTGCGGTCGTCCCCGGCGCGGTCGTCCCGGGTGCGGTCGTCCCCGGTGCGGTCGTCCCCGGCGCGGTCGTCCCGGGTGCGGTCGTCCCGGGTGCGGTCGTCCCCGGCGTGCCGGTGCCCGGTGCGGTCGTCCCCGGCGCGACGGTGCCCGCTCCGGGCAGCCCGGTCGGTGCCGCGGAGCTGGTGCCGGCCGGCGCCGCCCCCGCCGGGGAGGTCTCCGCCGGCGGCAGGGCACTGACGAGCCGGCCCAGGGACTCCGACGCCCAGCGCGTCGCCGGGGTGTCCGCCGCGACCGTGAGCTGCAGGTAGTCGATGTGCGCGGGCGCGGCGACGGCCTGCTCGAGCGGTGGCGGGGTGGTGCCCGCCGGCGTGGCGCACACCGGGTCCTGCGGGGCGCAGACCTCGATGGTGCGGCTGCGCAGCGTCCCGAACCCGCCCGGCCGCGCCGGGAACACGCCCTGCCCCGTGACGCCGTCCGGGACGGTGCGCGCGGCCGCGTCGCGGGCGGGGTCGCCGAAGAGCCCCACGGCCACGACGCGGTCGGCCGGCACGCGCGTCTCCTGGCCGGACCCGATGCGCGAGGCGACGTCGCCCGCGACGTGCGCGCCCTGCGAGTAGCCGAAGAGCATCACGCGGCTGCCCGGGCACCCCGCCGCCTGGGCGGCGACCTGGTCGGCCAGCGCCGTCGCGGCCTGCTGCTCGCTCGCGGCGTAGGACGCGCCGGCCTCGGGGCCGGGGACGGCGACCACCGCGAGCCGTGGCCCGACCTGCTGCACGAGCGGGTCGGTGACGGCGGCGAGCGTGTCGCCACCGGCGGCGCCGGCACCGTTGACCGCGAAGAGCGTGACGTCGCGGCACTCGGCGGGCGCGCCCGGCGCCGCGAGCGTCACCACCCCCGTGCCGACCCCCGTACTGACCACGCCCGCCCCCACCAGCAGCGTCGCCGCCAGGGCCGCCACCGCCGCGAGCAGGCCCACGGGACGGCGACGCGGAGCCGACCTCCGGCCCATCGCCGCCCACGGGTCGCCGCCCGGCACCGACCGCCGCATCCTCGCCCTCCGCCGGCAGGACCCGACCGCGGCCGGGGCGTGGCGGGTCGCCGCGCCCGATCAGCTTCGGCGAGCGTCGTCGGGCGCGGGTGCGGTTCCGCCGAACCCGTCGAAGGTCTTCGCGATCGCAAAGGCCCCTACCCCAGGGCCTCTCGCAGGAACGACACCTGGAGCAGGAGCAGGTTCTCCGCGACGACCTCCTGCGGGGTCATGTGCGTGACCCCGGACAGCGGCAGGACGGTGTGCGGGTAGCCCGCCGCGAGCAGCGACGACGAGAGCTGCAGGGTGTGTGCGGCGACCACGTTGTCGTCGGCCAGCCCGTGGACCAGCATCAACGGCCGCACGGGGCTCGCCGTGGCGGGGTCGCCGAGCAGCGAGGTCCGGGCGTAGGCCTCCGGGTCCTCGTCGGGGTGGCCGAGGTAGCGCTCGGTGTAGTGGGTGTCGTAGAGGCGCCAGTCGGTGACGGGCGCGCCCGCCACCGCCGCGTGGAAGACGTCGGGCCGGCGCAGCACGGCCAGGGCCGCCAGGTACCCGCCGAACGACCAGCCCCGGATGCCGACGCGGTCGAGGTCGAGGTCGCCGACCTGCTCGGCCGCCGCGTGCAGGGCCGCCACCTGGTCGTCGAGCACCGGGCCCGCGACGTCGCCGCGGACCGCGCGCTCGTAGGCCGGGCCGCGCCCGGGCGTCCCGCGCCCGTCGGCGACCACCACCGCGAACCCCTGGTCGGCGAACCACTGGCTGGTCAGGAACGCCCCGCGCGCCGCGAGCACGCGCTGCGAGTGCGGGCCGCCGTACGGGTCGAGCAGCACCGGGAGCTTCGCCGAGCCCGGCACGTGCCCGCGCGGGAGCAGCACGGCCACCGACGGACCGCCCGCCGCCGTCGCCACCCGGCGCACGGCGGGCTCCAGCCCCGGCGACAGCGCGTGCGACGCGACGGGCAGCGTGCTGCCGTCGGCGCGCAGCACGGTCGTGCGCGTGCCGTCGCTGTCGAGGTCGCCACCGGCCAGCACGGTCGTCCCGCCCGCGCGCCGCCCCGACCAGACGCCGTACGCCGGCGAGACGCGCCGGGCGCCCTCCCGGCGCGACCACGCCCACACCGTCACGTCCTCGGGCCGCTCGGAGGCGGTGACGAGCACGGTCTCTCCGTCGACGTCGGCCACCCCGCGCACCTGCAGCCCGGGCGGCGTCACGGGCTCGTCGTCGACGAGCAGGCGGCGGGTGTCGTCCCGGTCGCCGCAGCGCACGAGGGCGCCGTCGGGCAGGTGCGCGGGGACGCCGGCGACCAGGTCCACCCAGTCGTCGTCGACCTCGCCCGCGACGCGCTCGGCGGCGCCGGTGTCGGGGTCGACACGCAGCACGTCGACGCGGCGCTGGTCGCGGGTCGACACGGTGACGAGCAGGTCGTGGGTGTCCCAGCCGACGTCGGCGAGGTACTCGGTGCCCGCGGGCAGCTCGACGGGGACGCGCGTGCCGTCGAGGTCGACGAGGTGCAGCGACACGGCCGCGTTGGGGGTGCCGGCGGCCGGGTAGGGCATCTCGGTGGGGCGCCGCTCGGGGTGGGCGGGGTCGGCGATCCACCAGCGCGTCACCGGCGCGTCGTCGACGCGGGCGACCGCGAGCTGCGAGCCGTCCGGCGACCACCAGTAGCCCCGGTAGCGGTTCATCTCCTCGGCGGCGACGAACTCGGCCAGCCCCCACGTCACCCCGAGCCCGTCCGCCGCCTCCGGCCCCGCGAGGACGTGGGTGGTCGCGGTCGCGCGCTCGTGGACGTGCAGCGTGCCGCCGCGCACGAACGCCACCCGGGCCCCGGTGGGGTCGGGACGCGGGTCGACCACCGGGCCGTCGACGGGGAGCGCCTCGGGGCGCGCCCCCGGGGCGAGGTCGACGGTGAACGCGCGGCCCGAGAGCACGAACACGGCGAGCCGGGCGGCCGCGTCGAGGGCGTACTCCACGACGCCGCCGGACTGCTCGCGCACCCGCTCGCGGCGGGCGCGCTCCTCGGGCGGGAGGTCCTCCTCGCCCGGGACGTCGAGGTCGCGGGGGTCGACCAGGACGTGCTCCTCGCCGGTCGCCACGTCGAGCAGCCACAGGCAGGTCACCGGGTCGTCGCCGGCCCGGCTGCGCAGCAGGACCACGCGGGCGCCGTCCGGGGAGACCGACGGGCGCCGGGGCGCCCCGAGCGTGAAGCGGCGCGTCGCGGCCTGGCGGCGGGGGAAGCTGGCCTGGGGATCGGGCACGGTGAGCAGTCTGCCCTCGACGCGGCAACCCGGTCGCACCCCTTGGCTACCCTCGAGGGGTGGCGGAGACGGAACGACGCAAGATCGCCCTGACCGGGATCAAGCCGAGCGGCGAGCCGCACCTGGGCAACTTCGTCGGGGCCATCCGCCCGGCGCTCGAGCTCGCCCGCACGGCCGACTTCGACTCGCGCTACTTCATCGCCGACCACCACGCCCTCACGGGCACGCCGGCGGCCGGCGACATCGCCGCGTGGACGCGCTCCGTCGCCGCCACCTGGATCGCCGCCGGGCTCGACCCGGAGCGCACGGTCTTCTACAAGCAGTCCGACGTCCCCGAGACCTTCGAGCTGACCTGGATCCTGTCCTGCGTCACCGGCAAGGGCCTGATGAACCGCGCCCACGCCTACAAGGCGGCGCGCGACCGCAACGTCGCCGCGGGCGAGGACCCGGACGCCGGCATCAACATGGGCCTCTACGAGTACCCGGTGCTCATGGCCGCGGACATCCTGATCATGGATGCCGACCTCGTGCCGGTGGGACGCGACCAGCTCCAGCACGTCGAGATCGCCGCCGACGTCGCCGGCAGCTTCAACCACCGCTACGGCGAGGGTCACCGCCTGCGCGTCCCCGAGGCCGTCGTGCCGCCGGAGACGACGGGCCACACGCTGCCCGGTCTCGACGGCCGCAAGATGAGCAAGTCCTACGACAACTACATCCCGCTGTTCCTGCCGGCCGCGAAGCTCAAGAAGCTGGTGCGGCGCATCCCGACCGACTCCACGCCGGTCGAGGCCCCGAAGGACCCGGACTCGTCCGCGGTGTTCCAGATCCTCGCGCAGTTCGCCGAGCCCGACGTCGTGGCTGACACCCGCAAGCGCCTCGAGGCCGGCGGCGTGGGCTGGGGCGACCTGAAGAACCAGCTCGCCGACGTGCTCGAGGTGCAGCTCGGCCCGATGCGGGCACGCTACGACGAGCTCGTCGCCCCCGGCAGCGAGCTGGACGCGATCCTCGCCCGTGGCGGCGAGATCGCCCGCGAGCAGGCCGCACGGACGCTGCGTGGTGTGCGGCGGGCCGTCGGCGTCGAGGTCTAGGGGCGAGCTAGCCGATCGTCTCGCGGTCGGCGACCTCCGCCTGCGGCCGCGGGGCCGGCAGGCCGGCGACGAGACCGTCCCAGCCGCCGCGGCGGCCGAGCTCGGCGGGCGTCTCGGGGACCTCGGGCAGGTCGCCCAGCCACAGGCGCAGCGGCCCGGTGTCGAGGGGACGCAGCGCGCCTCCCGGGTCGGTGGCCTCGGCGCGGCGCCGCAGCCACGTGCCGAGCATCAGCGCGGTGACGAGCGAGGCGGCGCACCAGCCGACCACCAGGACGGCGACCCACACGAGGAGCGGCACGGGGACCTCCGGAACGTCGGCGAGGAGCAAGTGACCCAGCGTGCTCGACGGACCACCGCGTGCGTTCCCGCTGAGGATGACAGGTCCGGGCGACCCGCGGGTAGCTCCTCACTCGATCGGAGGGCTTTCCGGGCGACCGTCCGGCGGCCGTCACGCACCGCTCACGGGCCTCGGCGACCGCCGGGCGTGCGTACGGCCCCGCTCGACGCCTCGTCGGCCCCTCGGGTCAACCGTCGTGTCGGGTCGCATCCAGAGCAGCCGCGATACGCCGAGCAACGTCGGCCGACTCGTCCGGGGAGCCGTACGGGTGGCGCGGTCCCAGGAAGAACCGGAGCCCGTCCTTCGGGCGGCGCGGGATCACGTGCAGGTGCAGGTGGGGCACCGACTGGCTGATCACGTTGTTGATCAGCACCAGCGAGCCCGGCGCCTCCATCGCCGACTCGACGGCGCGCTCGAGCCGCTGGGCGAGGGCCGTGAAGTCCGGGAGCTCGTCGGCAGGCAGGTCGGCGAGGGTCGTGAGGTGGGTCCGCGGCACGAGCAGCACGTGGCCGTGGAACACCGGGGACTTGTCGAGGAAGGCCACCGTCCGCTCGCCGGAGTGCACGACGTCGGCCGCGGCGTCGCCGGCGATGATCGCGCAGAACGCACACGGCTTGGCCACGGCGGAAGCCTCGCACGGGTCGCTGCGTTCACCACGGTATGGGTGTGCCGAGGATGCTGGTGATCGGACACGAGGTCGACCCGGAGACGGTGCTCGTGCAGGCGGGGACGCTCGCGAGCTGGGCCGCCGACCGGGGTGTCGAGATCGTGCCGGGGGTGGCCGGCGGGCCGCTGCCCGATCCCTCGACCGTCGACGCGGTGGCCGTCCTCGGCTCGATCCGCGGCGCGTGGGACGACACCGTGCCGTGGCTGGCCGACGAGATCGCCTACCTGCGGCGGGCAATCGCCGCCGGCGTCCCGCTGCTGGGCATCTGCTTCGGCGGGCAGCTGCTGGCGCGCGTGCTCGGCGGCAGCGCGAACGCCGCCGACGGCCGGCACGAGAACGGCTGGCACGAGATCACCACCCTCGCCCCCGACGTCGTCGCCCCGGGCCCGTGGATGGAGTTCCACTTCGACAGCCTCACCCCACCGCCGCGGGCCGAGGTCCTGGCGGTGTCCGAGCGGTGCACCCAGGCGTTCCGCGACGGCGTCCACCTCGGCGTGCAGTTCCACCCGGAGATCACCCCCGCCGAGTACGAGACGTGGGTGGCGCGCTGGACGGGCACCCCGCTGGAGGACCGGCTGCCCGAGCTGGGCGTGGACACCGACGCCCTGCGCGCCGAGACGGCCGCGCGGGCCGAGCAGTCGCGGGCGGCGAGCTGGGTGCTCTTCGACGCGTTCGGCGACCGCGCCGGGCTCCTGGCCGGGGCGGCCGTGCGATGAGCGCCGCCACCGAGGTGGCCCCGCTCGGGGACGCGACGATGAAGGTCCGGATCGGCATCGGCGCCGGGCCCTCCCGTCGCGACCCGGCGGGGGCGACGCTCGAGCTCGTCGACGGCTGCGAGGAGCGCGGGATCGACTCGGTCTGGTTCCCCGACCGCGTCGCCGCGCCGACCGTCGAGCCGATCGTGGCCATGGCCTGGGCGGCGGCGCGCACGACGTCGCTCAAGGTCGGCAGCGGCGTGGTCGTCCTGCCCGGCCGCAACCCGGCCGTCGTGGCGGCCCAGCTCGCGTCGCTGGCCGCGCTCGCCCCGCGCCGCGTCCTGCCCGTGTTCGGCCTGCGCCCGGCCACCGCCGCGGAGCGCACCGTCTACCCCGTCCCCGGTCCGCGTGTCGCGGTGTTCGAGGAGGCCCTGATGGTGGTGCGCCGCCTGCTCACCGAGGAGTCGGTGACGTTCCACGGCGAGTTCTTCACGCTCGACGACGCCGTCGTCGAGCCGCGTCCCGAGCGCCCGCTGGACCTGTGGCTCGGCGGGCTCGTGCCGGCCGCGCTGCGCCGGGTCGGGCGGCTCGCCGACGGGTGGCTCGCGTCGTTCGTGACCCCGGCCGAGGCCGGCGCCGCCCGGGCGACGATCGCCGCGGCCGCCGACGAGGCCGGGCGCGCCGTCGAGGACGACCACTACGGCACCAACCTGCTCGTGCTCCCGCCCGGCACCTCCGCCGAGGACGCCGACCGGGCGCGGGCGTCGTCCGCGCACCGGCGGCCCGAGGTCGACCCCCGCGACCTCGTCGCCGACGGGTGGGACGCCGCCCGCGACCAGGTGCGGCGGTTCGTCGACGAGGGCATCACGAAGTTCGTCGTGCGTCCCGCGGCGGCGCCCGCGTCGTGGCCGGGGTTCCTCGACGAGTTCGCCGAGCACCTGGTGCCGCTGGAGACCTGACCTCCTACCGGCTGCCCAGCACCCTGGTGAGCGCGATCTCGAGCACGACGCGCGCCGGGTTCTCCCGCGGCGTGCGGTAGCGGCCGGCGTAGCGCTCCTCGGCGTCGGTGACCGAGGCCGGGTCGTCGCGCACCACCGCGAGGCCCTCCAGCGTCGACCACCGGGCCCGGTCGACCTGGCTGACCGCGACCCGGGCCCCGGCCTCCCCCGCCGCGCGGACGTGGCGCGCCTTCGCGCTGCCGCCCGAGGTGATGATCCGTGCCGTGGCCGTGTCGAGGTCGAGCGTCACGCCCACGGGCACGACGTGCGGCGAGCCGTCGCGGCGCAGGGTGGTGAGCGTGCACAGGTGCCGCTCGGTCCAGAACCGCGCGAACTCCTCGCCCCGCGCGTGCAGCTCGGCCGGCGTCACGGTCGGGGTCGGCCCGGGTGCGGAGGTCACGGTGCGATCGTGCCGTCCCGGCGTCGCTCCCGACGTCAGCGGGTCATGGTCGCGGTGAGCCAGGCCCAGAACCGCGGGTCGACCGGCGACGTCGTCGGCATGACCATCTGCGGCTCGACGTCGGCGGCACTCGTCCTCGGCGAGGAGCCGTCGCCGTCGGAGCTGCCACTGCCCTCGTCGGAGCTGCTGTTCGAGCTGCTGTCCGAGCCGCCCCCGGTGTCGCGGTCGCCCGACGAGACGGTGCGCCGCGAGGTCGGGCCGCTGCCCTCGCCGTCGTCGCTGCCGCTCGTGTCGGAGCGGGCGGTGGGCCGCGTGCTCGGGTCGGGCGACGAGTCGCTGGACGACTCCCGCGACCCGTCCGACCCCTCCGACGAGTCGACGGTCGCCCGGGTGCGCGTCGACGCCGTGCCGCCGTCGCTCGACGCCGTGGCGTCGCCGGCCGAGGCGGAGGCCGTGCCGTCGCCGGCCGAGGCGGTCGCCCGCCCCTGCGAGGCGGTGGCCGACCCGTCGCCGCCGCTGGCGCGCCCGGAGCGCTCGTCGGAGCCCGTGGTCGGGCGCACCGAGCCGGACTCGTCGTCCGCCGGCTGCGTGGTGGTGCCGCTGGGGCCGGAGCGGGTGCTGCGGTCCCCGGCGTCGGACCCGCGATCGGACGGCGTCGTCAGCGACGCCCCGGTGGTCGGGTCGACCGTGGTGGTCGTGCCGGTCTCGGGGTCGCGGGTCGTGGTGACGCCCGTCGAGGGGTCGGTGGTGGACTCCGGGCCCCGGTCGGCGTCGTCGCCCGCCGTGTCGCCACCCCGGCGGTCGCCGCCCGGGACGCTCGTCGCGTCGCTCGGCAGCGGCCAGCCCTCGGGGGTCGTCGCGGGCGCCGACCGGCGGTCCGCGTCGCCGTCACCGGCTGAGTCACCGCCGCCCGCGCCCGGCTCGCCGTACGTGGGCCAGCCCTCGGGCGTCGAGACCGGCGCGCCCGCGTCGGTGGGCAGCTCGAGCGTCGGGGCCGCGTCGGTCGTGGTCGCGCCGCCGGTGGTGGTCGGCGGCGTGTCCCCGGTGGGCTCCTGACGCCGCTCGGCGCCGCCGTCACGACCACCGTCACGACCACCGCCCCGACCCTCGCCCCGGCCGCGGTCCCCGTCTCCCCCGCCGTCTCCCCCACCGCCGCCACGACCCTCGCGGGAGCCCGTGGGCTCGTCGCGCGTGGGGTCGGGCAGCAGCGGCAGGTCGAGCACGGGCCCGCGGTCGTCGTCCTCGGTGGCGCGGGGCCTGCTCGCGGGGGGCTGGGTGGGGCCGGCCGCGCCGGTGTCGGGCGCGAGCGTCGGGCCCGGCGAGCTCTGCGCCCCCGGCAGCGGGACGGGGTCGAGCTCGGGGACCAGCTGGTCGAACCCCGGCGGGGGCGTCACGGGCGCCTCGGAGCCGGGCTCGCCCGGCGAGGCCTCCGGCGTGCCGACCGGGCGCGAGCCCGGCAGCGGGATGGGCGTCAGCGGCGGGGCCAGCTCGTCGGGGAGGGAGCCGTCGGGCGGCGCGCCGGACGGGGCCGCGTCGGGCAGCGCCTGCGGGTCGCCGTGCCCGCCGTCGCCGGTCGGAGAGGAGCCCGATCCGGGGTCGGGGGCGTCGGCGTCCGCCGAGGTCGTGGGCGCGTCGGTGGACGAGCCGGTGAGGCCCGCCGCGTCGTCACGGGGGCCGGGTGTCACCGTGCTGCCCACGCCGACCAGCGCCGCGACGAGCGCCACGGCGAACAGCCCGGTGACCACGATGTTCCGCGGTGTGCGGAACGGCCACGGTCGCGGACGCGGTGCCGGGTTCCAACCTCGGGACGAGGTGGACGGCATGACACCCCCCTTCGTGCACGAGCCCGCCCCCGACAGCGGTCCGCAGCCCCCTGTAGCTCCGGAGATCCGTACGGTACGCGCCGGGCGCCGCGAGGGTCAGTCGTTCGGAGATGAATCCGGAGAATCCGTACGGCACCATGGAGGCGTGGGTGTCGGTCGGGTGTCCCCGCACCTCGCGCTCGACCTCGCCGTCGTCCGCCGCGCCCACCGCGCCGTGCGGGAGGCGCTGCACGGGGTGGAGCTCTGCTACGCCGTCAAGGCCAACCCGCACCCGGACGTGCTGGCGCTCCTCGTCGCCGAGGGCGCCTCGTTCGACCTCGCCAGCCCCGGCGAGCTCGACCTCTGCCGGGTCGCCGGCGCCCGCCCGGAGCGGCTGTCCTGGGGCAACCCGGTCAAGAAGGCCGCCGACGTCCGCGCCGCCCGCGCCGCCGGCGTCACCCGCTTCACCACCGACGCCCCCGACGACGTCGACCTGCTGGCCCGCGAGGCCCCGGGCGCCGCGATCGGGGTGCGGCTCGCGGTCGGCGACGAGGGCGCCGCGACCCCGTTCGCGGGGAAGTTCGGCGCCACCCCGGACGAGGCCGTGGCGCTGCTGGAGCGCGCCCGCGCCGGCGGGCTCGACGCGGCCGGCGTCGGCTTCCACGTGGGCTCCCAGCAGCGGGACCCCGCCGCGTGGGCCCGCGCCGTCGATGCTGCCGCCCACGTCGCCGGTCGCCTGGGCGAGCACGCGCCGGCCGAGCTCAACCTCGGTGGCGGGTTCCCCACCGTCCACGCCGGCGGCCCCGTCCCCGACCTCTGCACCGTCGCGTCCGCGGTCCGTGACGCCCTCGCCCGCCACCCGTGGTGGCGCCCCCGGCTGATCGCCGAGCCCGGGCGCGCGCTCGTCGCCGACGCGGGCGTGCTGCACGCCGAGGTGGTGCTCGTGGCGGAGCGGGCCGGACGCCGCTGGGTGTACCTCGACGTCGGCCGCTACCAGGGCCTCGCGGAGACCGAGGCCGAGATGATCGTGTACCGCCTGCGGACGCCGGGGAACACCGGGCCGACGGGCCCGGTCGTCCTGGCCGGGCCGACGTGCGACGGCGACGACGTGCTCTACCGGCACGCCGACGTGCGCCTGCCCCTCGACCTCGCCCCCGGCGACGTCGTCGAGCTCCTCGGCGCCGGCGCCTACACCGCGAGCTACGCCTCGGTGGGCTTCAACGGCCTGCCACCGCTGCCCGTGTACGTCCACGATGCCCCGAAGGAAGGTGGGCGTTGACCCTCCGCACCCCGTCCGGACCCGCGACGTTCGCGGGTCGCCACGTCCTCGCCGAGCTGCGCGGCCTCGAGGCCGGCGTCCTCACCGACGAGCAGCGCCTGACCGTCGCCCTGCGCAACGCGCTCGACGCCGGCGGCGCGACGGTGATCGACGTCGTCGCCCACCGCTTCGAGCCCCAGGGCACGACGGTGCTGGCGCTGCTCGCCGAGTCGCACGCCTCGGTGCACGCCTACCCGGAGGCGTCCGCGGCGTTCGTCGACGTCTTCACCTGCGGCGACCAGGCCGACCCCGAGCGGATCGTCGACGTCCTCGGCCAGGAGCTCGGGGCGGCCGAGGTGCGCGCGCAGGTCGTGGCCCGCGGCGCCGGGCTGGCCCCGGGGGCGGGTGGCCGCGAGGTCGACGAGCCCCTCGCGCCCGGCATGCGGCGGCGCTGGCGCCTCGACGAGGTGCTGTGGCGGGGCCGCACGGCGTGGCAGGACATGGTGGTCGCGCGCACCGCGCAGGGCGTGTCGCTGTTCTGTGACGGGGAGCGCCAGTCCACCGAGGCGACCCAGCTCGTCTACCACGAGGCCCTCGCCGTGCCCCCGATGCTGCTGGCCGACGAGCTGCGCTCGGTGCTCGTCGTCGGCTCCTCCGAGGGCGTCGTGCCCCAGCTCGCCGTGGCCGCCGGCGCGACGCGCGTAGACCACGTCGACATCGACACCGAGTGCGTCCGCCGCTGCGCCGAGCTGCTCCCCTACGGCTACACCTCCGAGGAGCTCGCCGCGGCCGAGGGCGGCGAGGGCCCGGTGCGGGTGCACTACGCCGACGGCTGGCAGTTCCTCGTCGACGCCGCCGCGCGCGGCGACCGCTGGGACGTCGTGGTCGTCGACCTGCCCGACGAGCCCGTCGAGGTCACCGACCCCGCCCAGCACGCCCGGCTCTACGGCGAGGAGTTCCTCCGCCGCGCGGCCTCGGTGCTCACACCCGGCGGGGTCGTGTGCTCCCAGGCCGGCTGCCCCACGCTGTGGCGGAACGACACCCTCGGGCGCATGACCCGCCGCTTCGGCGACGTCTTCGCGACGGTCCTGCCGTACTGCTCCGACGAGCACGAGTGGGCCTACCTGAGCGGGCGCGTCGACCGCGTCGAGGACCCCGTCGCGCTCGCCGTCTCGCGCCTGGACCGCTTCCCGACCCTGACGTCGATCGACGCCGACGCCCTGCGCCGCGGCGCGGTCCTGCCGTTCGCGCTCCGCGCCGGGAGCTGACGACCTCTCCCGTTCGATCTTCCGGGCGTGTCGTCAGCGCACGACGCCGGCGACACCCTCGGGTGATCGAACTGGAGAGCCGTCAGCCGGCGATGCGAGTGCCGTCGGGCGACGGCGGGACGAAGGGCTCCAGGACGAGCGAGTCCGCGGAGTCGCCCGATCGCGCCTCGAAGGCCAGGGCGATCGACTCGCCCGCGGGACGGGCAACGCCGCGCAGTGCCGTACCGCGCGCCGAGAGCGGCCAGGCCTCACCGAGGTGCAGGGCGATCTCGTCCTGCAGGTCGCGCAGGACCTCGTCGACCGCTCCGGCGTCGAGGGTCGATGCCTCCCCAGGGGTGGGGAGCTGATGGGTCGCGGCCACCCGGAGCGGTGCTCCCTCACGCCTCACGACAACGGCGAGCTCCATCCCTGTGGCGATCAGCTCGCGATCCGCGGGCAGCAGCGGCGTGAGGACACGAGCGAGGTGCTCGCCGAGCGCGATCGTCCACATTCGTCCTCAGCCTCCGAGCGCGCGAGCCAGGGGCTCCGGGATGCCCGGGGCCTTGGCCCATGCCTTCGTCTCCGGGTCCTGGGTGACGACGACGTAGACGTTGCGGCCCGTCACGGCGACCTCGTCGGCCGAGCGGTAGACGGTGAACCCCAGCGTGAAGCTCGTGGTCCCCTGTCGCTCGCACGCGACCTCGACGCGCGCGTCGTCGCGCCAGCGCACCGATCCGCCGTAGTCGAGCTCCGAGTGCACGACCATGACGTCGACGCCCGAGGCGATGAGGTCCGGGTACGGGAGCCCGACGTGGTCGAGGAAGCCGGTGAAGGCCTCGTCGAACCAGGTCAGGTAGTGCCCGTTGAACACCACGCCCTGCTGGTCGACCTCCGCGTAGCGGGGGACGACGGGGAAGCTGTAGCTCACTGCCGCAGCTCGGGGAAGTCCTCGTCGCGGTACTCGCTCTCGGGCTCGCCCGCCGAGGGGTCGGACCGCAGGTCGGTCTCGCGGGTCCGCAGCTCCACGCGGCGGATCTTCCCGGAGATCGTCTTGGGCAGCTCGAAGAACTCGAGGCGCCGCACGCGCTTGTAGGCCGGGAGGTTCTCCCGCGCGTGGCGCAGGATCTCCAGGGCCGTCTCGCGGGACGGCTCGTACCGCGCCGAGAGCACGACGTACGCCTTCGGCACGGCCAGGCGCAGCGCGTCGGGCGACGGCACGACGGCGGCCTCGGCGACGGCGTCGTGCTCGATGAGCACGCTCTCGAGCTCGAACGGGCTGATCCGGTAGTCCGACGCCTTGAACACGTCATCGGAGCGCCCGATGTAGGTGATGTATCCGTCCTCGTCGCGGGAGCCCACGTCACCGGTGTGGTAGACGCCGCCGCGGAAGACCTCGTCGTTGCGCTCCTGGTCGTCCTTGTAGCCGACCATGAGGCCGACGGGGCGGTCCGCAGCGTTCGTCCCCAGGTCGATGCAGATCTCGCCCTCGTCGCCGCGCTCGCCGCTGACGGGGTCGACCAGCACGATCGGGTAGCCCGGCAGCGGCCGGCCCATCGACCCGTCCTTGACGCGCTGGCCGGGCGGGTTGCCGATCTGCAGCGTCGACTCGGTCTGGCCGAACCCGTCGCGGATCGTCATGCCCCAGGCGTCGCGGACCTGCTCGATCACCTCGGGGTTCAGCGGCTCGCCGGCCCCGACGAGCTCGCGCACCGGCACCTGCACGCGCGTCAGGTCGGCCTGGATGAGCATGCGCCACACCGTCGGCGGCGCGCAGAAGGTGCTCACGCCCTTCTCGACGATGACGTCGAGCAGCTTGTCGGCGTCGAACTTGGTGTAGTTGTAGATGAAGATCGTCGCCTCGGCGACCCACGGCGCGAAGACGTTCGACCAGGCGTGCTTGGCCCAGCCCGGCGAGGCGACGTTGAGGTGCACGTCGCCGGGCTGCAGGCCGATCCAGTACATCGTCGAGAGGTGCCCGACGGGGTAGCTCGTGTGCGTGTGCTCGACGAGCTTCGGCTTCGACGTCGTCCCGCTCGTGAAGTAGAGCAGCAGTGTCTCGTCGCCGCGGGTCGGGCCGTCGGGGGTGAACTCGGCGGGGGCGTCGTAGGCCGCCGCGTAGTCGAGCCAGGGCTCGGTGATCCGGTCCCCGACGGCGATCCGCGTGTAGTCGCCCGCCACGTCGTCGAACTTGTCGACGTCGACGTCGCGCACCACGACGTGGCGGGCGTTGCCGCGGTCGATGCGGTCGCGGAGGTCGGCCGGGCCGAGCATCGGCGTCGACGGGATGAGGATGGCGCCGAGCTTCATCGCGGCGAGGATCGTCTCCCACAGCTCGACCTGGTTGGCGAGCATGAGGATGATGCGGTCGCCCCGCGCCACGCCCTGCGCCCGCAGCCAGTTGGCGACACGGTTCGAGCGCTCGCTCATGTCGGCGAAGCTGTATTTGGCCTCGCGGCCGTCCTCCTCGACGATCCAGAGCGCGGGGCGCTGGGCCGTGCCGGGGTCGGCCCCGATGGCGTCGAAGTGCTCGAGGGCCCAGTTGAACTCGTCGAGGCGCGGCCAGGTGAAGTCCCGCATGGCGGCGTCGTAGTCGGTGCGCCGCTCGAGCAGCTCGTCCCGCGCCCGGCGGAACTCGGTCGCGGCCTTGCTCAGCTCGGGCACTGCGGGGACCTCCGTCGTCCAGACAGCCGATGGCGAGGCGGTTGTACCACCTCGCCACCGGAGTCGGACCTGGCTACCCGAACAGCTTGCGCAGGATCAGGAGCCCCACGAGCGCGCCGGCGGCGTAGACGGCGTACTTGACCCGCGGGTCGGCCCACTTCTGCGCGGCCATCTCCTTGCCCTGCTCGGAGAGGCGCTGGGGGTTGGCCCGCTCCGACAGCTCGTCCAGGGCCCCGGCGAGCGCCTCGCGGGCCTGCTGGATCTCCTTCTCGATGGCGTCCGTGTCCCGTGCCACGGCACCTCCTCTGGTCGTCGGTCGCCCGTGCGGTCCCTCGCTGGTTGGAGGCGACCGGCGTGTGGTCGGCGGCTATCCTGCCCGCCCGTGACCGCCGATACCCGCCTGGCCCCCGGTCAACCCGCGCCCGACTTCTCGCTGACCTCCGATCGGGGCGAGACGGTGTCGCTGGCCGGCCTGCGTGGCCACCGCGTCCTCGTGTACTTCTACCCCGCCGCCGGCACCCCGGGGTGCACCAAGGAGGCGTGCGACTTCCGGGACAACCTCGCGACGTTCAACGACGCCGACGTCACCGTCCTGGGCATCTCGCCGGACAAGCCCGAGAAGCTCGCGAAGTTCCGCGACAAGGAGGGCCTGACCTTCCCGCTGCTCTCCGACCCGGACAAGGCGGTCATGCAGGCCTGGGGCGCCTGGGGCGAGAAGACGATGTACGGCAAGACCACTACGGGCGTCATCCGCTCGACCTTCCTGGTCGACGCCGAGGGGACGATCGAGGAGGCCCAGTACGGGGTCAAGGCCACCGGCCACGTGGGCCGGTTGCTGCGCGATCTGAAGCTGTAGGGAGTGTCGGCGGCGGGATTCGAACCCGCACTGGACGGCACCTAAAGCCGTTGCCTCCTGCCTTTGGGCTACGCCGACCCGCCGTTCGGACCAACATCACCGACCCGGCTGGTTCCGAGCCTACGAGCCCCGCGGGCTACAGGAACGCCCGGACCGCAGCGGCGACCTCGTTCGCCGCCTCGAGCGGCACGAAGTGCCCGACGTCCTCGAGGTGCTGGACGCCGCGGAGGTCGGCGAACGCCCGGTCGAGGCCCTCGGCGAGGCGGGGCGGGAAGAGCGGGTCCCGGTCGCCCCAGAGCACGGTGGTCGGCACGGTGATCGGCGCCGGCGGGTCCTGGCCCCGCGCCGCCAGCGCGATGGCCACGGTGGCCGAGCCGGAGCGGTACCAGTTGATCGAGGTGGTGAACGCGCCCGGCCGGGCGTAGGCCTCGACCAGGTCCTCGGTCACCGCCGCGATCCCCCGGTGCCCCCAGTGCGACCAGAAGTGCTCCAGGTACGTCCGCACCGCGTCCGCGGACCCGTCGACGAGCCGGGCGGCGAGGGCGAGCTGGTGGAAGTCCTGGTACCAGAACTCGGCGCGATGCTCGTCGTCGAGCGCGGCGGCCGCCGAGCCGGGGTGGATGGCGTTGCCCAGCACCAGGGCCCGCACGCGCTCGGGACGGGTGCGCGCGAGGTGGGACGCGGTGGTCGAGCCGACGTCGTAGCCGACGAGCACGGCGGACCCGAACCCCAGGTGGTCCATGAGCTCGACGACCGCGGTGGCCTGGGCGTCGCGGCCGAAGTCCGACGCCGGCCGGTCGGCGTCCCCGTCCCGGTACGACGCGCCGAACCCCACCAGGTCGGGCACGACGACCTCCGCGTCGCGCTCGAGCAGGGGCAGGAGCGCCCGGTAGTCCGACGCCGCCCCCGGCCAGCCGTGCAGGCAGACGACGGGCACACCGTTGCCCTCGTGGGCGTAGGAGATCACGTGGTGGCCAGTACCCGGAATCCCGCGTGCGACGACAGCCGTCGCGTCGGGTGGCCCTGCTCGTCCAGCCAGCGGGCCAGCGAGTCGGACCCCAGGTTCTTGCTCACCACCAGGTAGGACGCACCGTCGACGCGCGGCAGCCAGCGCAGCAGCAGCTCGTGCAGCGCGGCCTTGCCCGAGCGGATCGGCGGGTTCGACCACAGCTCGGCGAAGCGCACGTCCGCGGGCACCTCGTCGGGTCGGCAGGCCCGGACGTTCGCGAGCCCGGCCGCCGCGGCGTTGGCGCGGACGAGGTCGAGCGCGCGGTCGTTGACGTCGACCGCCCAGACCGTGGAGCCCGGCCGCTGCACCGCGAGCCACAGGGCGATCGGGCCGTAGCCGCAGCCGAGGTCGAGCAGGTCGCCGGTCCCGGCCGGGTCCGGCGCGTTCTCGAGCAGCACCCGGGTGCCCTTGTCGAGCCGGCCGCGGGCGAACACCCCGGAGTCGGTGGTCAGGTCCAGCGCGACGTCACCGATCTCGAGCCGGAACGACACCGGGTCCGACGGCGACGTCGGCTGCTCCGAGAAGTACTGGTCGGTCACGACACCGACGAGCCCAGCTCGGAGAGCCGCGGGATCAGCGCCCGCAGCGCCCGCGACCGGTGGGACACCGCGTCCTTCTCCTCGGGCGCCATCTCCGCGGAGGTGCGCGACTCCCCGTCGGGCACGAACGCGGGGTCGTAGCCGAACCCGTTGGTGCCCCGCGGCAGGCGGATGAGGCGGCCGGGCCAGCGCTCCACGACGACGACCACCCGCCCGTCGGGATGCGCGGCGGCCGCGGCGCAGACGAACGCGGCGCCGCGGCGCTCCTCGGGGACGTCGGCGGTCTGGTCGAGGACGAGCGCGAGGTTGCGGGCGTCGCGCTCCTCGCGCGACCCGCTGCGGCCCGACCAGCGCGCCGAGAGGATGCCCGGCATCCCGTTGAGCGCGTCGACGGTGAGGCCGGAGTCGTCGGCGACGGCGACGTAGCCGGTCGCGGCGGCCGCGTCGCGGGCCTTGGCCAGGGCGTTCTCCTCGAAGGTCGCCCCGACCTCGGGGGCCTCCGGGAACTCCGGGACGTCGGCGAGGCCGATCACCTCGAGCCCCTGCGACGACGTCATGCGCCGCAGCTCCTCGAGCTTGGCGTCGTTGCGGGTGGCCAGGAGGACTCGGGAGACGGAGCGGAGCGGAGCTCGACCCATCGACTCAGTCACGGCAGCTCCCCCGGGTACGGCTCGGCGAGGGCCGCGTTCTGCAGCTCGGTGAGGTGCGCGCAGCCGGCCAGCGCCGAGTCGAGCATCGCGTCGAGCGTGGCGCGGGTGTAGGTCGCGCCCTCGCCCGTGCCCTGCACCTCGACGAGCGTGCCCGTGTCGGTGGCGACGACGTTCATGTCGACCTCGGCCCGCGAGTCCTCCTCGTAGGGCAGGTCGAGTCGCACCCGGCCGTCGACGACGCCGACGGACACCGCCGCGATCGAGCACGACAGCGGCTGCGGGTCGGCGAGGCGCTTGTGGGCGCGCAGCCAGGTGACCGCGTCGGCGAGGGCGACGTAGGCGCCGGTGATCGCGGCGGTGCGGGTGCCGCCGTCGGCCTGCAGGACGTCGCAGTCGAGTTGAATGGTGTTCTCGCCGAGCGCCCGCAGGTCGATCGCGGCGCGCAGCGCCCGCCCGACCAGCCGGCTGATCTCGTGCGTGCGCCCGCCGACGCGCCCCTTCACCGACTCGCGGTCGCTGCGCGTGTGCGTCGCCGAGGGCAGCATCGCGTACTCCGCGGTGAGCCAGCCCAGGCCGCTGCCCTGCCGCCAGCGCGGGACACCCTCGGTGACGCTGGCCGCGCACAGCACCGTCGTCTGCCCGAACGAGACCAGCACCGATCCCGCCGGGTGCTGCTGGAACCCACGGGTGATGCTGATGTCGCGGAGCTCGTCGTCCGCCCTGCCGTCGCTGCGTGCCACGGGCGACCACCCTAGGCTGGCGCCACGTGACGACCGACCGCCGGACCGGGCTGGTGCTGTTCACGAGCTGTCTCGCCCAGTTCATGGTCGTCCTCGACGTGTCGGTCGTGAACGTGGCGCTGCCGGCGATGCGCGACGCCCTCGGGTTCGACGCCGAGGGCCTGGCCTGGGTGGTCAACGCCTACACGCTCGCGTTCGCGGGGTTCCTGCTGCTCGGCGGGCGCGCCGCGGACCTCTTCGGCCGCCGGCGGGTCTTCCTCGTCGGGCTCGCGCTGTTCGGGCTGGCGAGCCTGGTCGGCGGCCTCGCGAACGACCCCGCGCTGCTGCTCGCCGCCCGCGCGGCCCAGGGGCTGGGCGGGGCGGTGCTCTCCCCCGCGTCGCTGGTCATCCTGCAGACCACGTACGCCGAGGGCGCGGCGCGCGCGAAGGCGTTCGGCTGGTGGTCGGCGATGGGGGGCATCGGCGGCGCCGCCGGCGGCCTGGCCGGCGGGCTGCTCGTGGCGCTGCTGAGCTGGCGCTGGATCTTCCTCGTCAACGTGCCCGTGGTGGTCCTGACGGTGCTGCTCACGCTCGCGGTGGTCCGCGAGACGCGCGCGGACGACCGCCCGGGGCTCGACGTCGCCGGCGCCGTGCTGGTCACCGCGGGGCTGGTCGCGCTGGTCTACGGCGTGGTGTCGCTGGAGTCCGAGCCGTGGACGTCGTGGCGGGTGCTCGGCGGGATCGGCGTCGCGGTGGTGCTGCTCGGCGCGTTCCTGCTGGTCCAGCGCCGCAGCCGCCACCCGCTGGTGCCCCTCGACGTGTTCCGCATCCGCTCGGTCAGCACCGCGAACGTCGTCATCCTGCTCATCACGTCGGCGATGTTCTCGATGTGGTTCTTCGTCTCCCTGCACATGCAGAGCGTGCTGGGGTTCGACGCCCTCGCCGCGGGGCTCGCGTTCCTGCCGCAGTCGGCGTCGGTGGTGGTCGGCTCGCAGATCTCGTCGCGCCTGCTCCCGCGGTTCGGGGCCCGCGTGATGATCGTCGGCGGCGGCACGCTGACGGCCGCGGGATTCGCCTGGTTCGCGTTCCTCACCCCCACCACGAGCTGGGCCGCCGGCATCCTCGGGCCCGGCATCGCGGTGTCGCTCGGCATGGGGATCGTGTTCCCCGCGGTCACCACGGCGGCGACGTCGGGCGTGGGCCCGGAGCTGTCCGGCCTGGTCAGCGGGCTGGTGACGACGTCGCGGCAGATCGGCGGGGCGATCGGGCTCTCCGTGCTCTCGACCCTCGCCGCCGCCCACACCGCCGCGCTGCTGGCGGAGGGCGCGACCGCCCCGGTGGCCCAGACCGCCGGCACGACGCGCGCGTTCGCGGTGGCGGCGGTGGTGGTCGCCGCCGCCGCCCTGGTGGCGCTGCTCGTGCCGGCCCCGCGAACGGCGGGCCGGCGGGACCCCGGCGTCACGCGGGCACCGGGGCCGGAGCGCGGCGGCCGAGCCGCGCCAGCAGCACGACCGTGAGCGCGGCCAGCACCAGCAGCCCGACGACGTCGACGCCCGTGCGCGCCCACAGGACGGTGCCCGCCAGGGTGTGCGCGACGAGCAGGCCGCCGAGCAGCCACCGCACGTGGCCGTCGGTCCACGCGGCCCGGGCGGCCCACCGGGACACGGCGACGCCGCCGCCGACCGCGAGGGCGAGCCCCGCGACCATCGGGACGAGCACCGCGAGCCCCTCGGTGCCCGCCGGCTGACCTTCCGCGTGCGCGGGCCACGTCGTCCCCAGCACGGCGCCACAGAGCACCGCCGCACCGGCGCCCAGCACCCACGGCGCCGGCACCGGTCCCGCGGGCGGAGCGGCCTGCCGGCACGGCGGCAGCACGCGCAGCGCCAGGACGGCGAGCAGGGCGGCGAGGACCGCGCACGTCACCGGCACGGCGAGCGGCGCGACGTAGGTCGGGTCCTCGAAGGGCGGGACCGCCAGGCGCAGCAGCGCGACCCCGAGTATCGCGACGACGGCCGTCACCACCGTCCCGGGCGTGCGGAGGAACGGCCGGCCGCGGTGCGACGGGAACGCCAGGTGCACCAGCGCGATCGGCACGAGCACCGAGAAGACCGTGTGGTAGACGGCGTTGGCCTCCCAGTAGGTCAGGTTCACACCGAGCAGGCGGACGCCCCAGTCGGCCGCGTGGTACAGGTTCGGGCTGGTCAGGGCCTGCAGACCGATGCCGTCCTCGACCAGTTCGTAGGCCAGGCCCAGCGGCACGAGCGCGACCCAGGGGCGCCCCGAGCGCACCCACGCCTCGCGGACGAGCAGCACGCCGGCGCCGTAGATCGGCATCCAGAGCAGCGTCAGCCACGCCATGGTGATCGGGGTGCTGCCCCACGCGAGTTCGGCCACGACGGGCGTGAGCACGACGAGGGTCCCTGCGGCGCGGCGGTTCGTCCCGTTCTCGATCACGGCCCGACGGTAGGCAGCGCGGGCGGCGCCGGTCGTCGGTCCGCGGGCCAGGGCGACCCCGACGAAGGTCGGGGGTGGCGGTCAGATGGTGTAGTGCCCGTCGGGGACGACGAGCTCGGTCGGCCCGTCGAACACCTCGCGCGCCTCGGCGAGCAGGGCCGGGCCGTCGGCCCAGGCCGGGACGTGGGTGAGCAGCAGGCGCGCCACCCCGGCGTCACGGGCCGTGCGGCCGGCCTGGCGGCCCGAGAGGTGCACGCCGGGTGGGCGGTCGGGCCCGTCGGACCACGTCGACTCGCAGAGCAGCACGTCGGCGCCCCGCGCGAGCTCGACCAGCTCGCGGCACGGGCCGGTGTCGCCGGAGTAGACCAGCGTGCGGCCCTCGTGCTCGAGGCGGATGCCGTAGGCCTCGCACGGGTGGTCGACGGGGGCGCTGGTCAGGGCCACCGGTCCGATCGCGGCCGGGCCGTCCGCGAAGGGGTGGTAGGTGAAGACGTCGCTGAGGTCGGTGGCGACGCGCTCGTCCGACGACGGCGCGTAGGCCACCGCGAGCCGCACCTCCGACTCGGTGGGCCCGTGCAGCGGGATGACCTTGCCCGGGCCGTCCGGGTGGTAGCGCCGGTGGACGATCATCCCCGACACGTCCGCACAGTGGTCCGGGTGCAGGTGGGACAGGACCAGGGCGTCGACGTCGAACGGGTCCATGTGCCGCTGCAGGACGCCGAACGCGCCGTTGCCGAGATCGAGCACCACGGACGTGTCGCCCGCGCGGACGAGGTAGCCCGACGCTGCGGAGTGCGGGCCGGCGCCGCTGCCGGAACACCCCAGGACGATCAGTTCCACGCGCGCACCCTACGGGCCGGACCTGCCCGAACGCACAGGGCAGGGCGTCCGGGACGGTCACGGATCGGGCACGGTCAGCCCAGGGCGGGTGTCCCCGAGGGAGTGGTGCCCGGGCCGCTGCGGCGACGGTCGGCCACGACGGTGAGCCGCGCGGCGAGGATGCCGCCGATCGCGCCGCAGAGGTGGGCCTGCCACGAGATGCCGGGGGTGCTCGGCAGCACCCCGAACAGCAGCCCGCCGTAGATCAGCAGCAGGACCACCGCGAGCACGATCTGCCCGACCGAGCGGGCGAAGAACCCGCGCACCAGCAGGAAGGCGAACCAGCCGAAGATGATCCCGGACGCCCCGATCGTCGAGCCGGGGCTGCCGATGAGCCAGGTGCCGACGCCGCTGACCAGCCAGATCACGGCGGTGACGGCGAGGAACTGCCCCAGCCCGCCGGCGAGCACGAGGAAGCCGAACACCAGCAGCGGCACGGTGTTGCCCGCCAGGTGCTCGAACCCGCCGTGCAGCAGCGGCGACCACAGGATGCCGCCGAGCCCGTCGACGGTGCGGGGCACGATGCCGTCGTCGTCGAGACCCGACGGCGGGTCGAGGGCGACGAACACCGTGCGGTCGAGGATCTCGATGATCCAGAGCAACGCCACGATGCCGACCATGACGATCGCGGCGCGCACGGGGTGCGCAGGCAGGAGGCGTGGCGCGGGGCGGGCCGGGCTGGTCACGCCATCGAGGCTACGGACGCCGATGCCGGATCCGCGTGGGTTGCGACCCCGGTGTTACCCGGGGTGGTGACCCCTGGACGTCGCGCCGGCAGGCCGCAGATCGAGCGACGCAGGAGCTCGAGGTGCGGAACCGGCTTGCGACGACACTAAGCCCAGAGCTGACCTTCCAATGCCTCGGCGGCTTCCTCGAGCGTCCCCGAGTACGCACCGGTCGACAGGTACTTCCACCCGCCGTCGCACACCACCATGACGATGTCGGCCTCGTCGTCCGCGCCGGCGGCCTTCTCGGCCTGGGCCAGCGCGGCGTGCAGGATCCCGCCGGTGGAGATGCCGGCGAAGATGCCCTCCTGCTCGACGAGCTGGCGGGTGCGGCGCAGGGCGTCGTAGGCGCCGACCGAGTACCGCCCGGTGAGCACGTCGGGGTCGTAGAGCTCGGGCACGAAGCCCTCGGCGATGTTGCGCAGGCCGTAGACGAGCTCGCCGTAGCGGGGCTCGGCGGCGATGATCTGGCAGTCCGGCTTGTGCTCGCGCAGGTAGCGCCCGGTGCCGACGAGCGTGCCGGTGGTGCCCAGGCCCGCCACGAAGTGGGTGATCGTGGGCATGTCGCGCAGGATCTCCGGCCCGGTGCCCTCGTAGTGCGCGAGCGCGTTGGCCGGGTTGCCGTACTGGTAGAGCATCACCCAGTCGGCGTGCTGCGCGGCGATCTCCTTGGCCGTGGCGACGGCCTGGTTCGACCCACCGGCCGCCGGCGAGAAGATGATCTTCGCGCCGTACATCTCGAGGAGCTGACGCCGCTCGGCCGAGGTGTTCTCCGGCATGACGCACACCAGCTCGTAGCCCTTGAGCTTGGCCGCCATGGCCAGCGAGATGCCGGTGTTGCCCGAGGTCGGCTCGAGGATCGTGCAGCCCGGGGTCAGCTTTCCGTCCTTCTCGGCCTGCTCGATCATCCGCAGCGCCGGACGGTCCTTGATCGACCCGGTCGGGTTGCGGTCCTCGAGCTTGGCCCACAGGCGCACGTGCGGCGCCGGGGAGAAGGACGGGAGACCGACCATGGGCGTGTCGCCCAGGGCGTGGATCAGGGACTCGTACCGGGCCATGGGCCTCTCCTCGTCGGTGAGGTCAGCGCTCCCCGCGTCAGCGGGAGCCGCCGGCCACCGCGGGCAGGATGGTGACGGTGCCGCCGTCGGGCACCTGGGCGTCGAGGCCGCCGGCGAAGCGGACGTCCTCGTCGTTGACGTACACGTTGACGAACCGGTGCAGCGCGCCGTCGGTCACCAGCCGGTCCTTGATGCCCGGGTGGTTGGCCTCGAGGTCGGTGATGACCTCCTGCAGCGTCGAGCCCTCGGCCTTGACCTGCTTCTCCCCACCGGTGTGGGTGCGCAGGATGGTCGGGATCGAGACGGTGGCGGACACGGGTTCCCTCCGGTTCGTGGTGGACGTCCTCTGGTGTGTCAGCGTCCCATGCGGGCGCGACATTCCGTGACCCCGCGAGCGGGGGTCGGCGAGCTCAGGCGTCCGGGTCCGGGACGTCGTCCGAGCCGGTGTGCGCGAACATGTAGTTCTCGACGACCTCGACGTCGTCCTCGACGACGTCGCCGGCCTCGTCGAGCAGGAACGAGCGCAGGTCGTACGACGAGTCCGGCCCGGTCAGCGCGACGATCGCGAAGTGCACCCCGGGCTGCAGGCCCATGTACTGGATGTCCTTCTCCGACGGGTACGCCTCGGGCAGGCCCGTGTCGGTGAGCGGGCGGCGCGGCACCCGCGTGTGCGAGTGGAAGACGACGACCGGTTCCTCGCCGCGCTCCTCGCTCTCGCGGTGCACGCGCAGCTGCTCGCGCGAGTCGAACGCGTAGTCGCTCTCGACCGCGTCGGTGTTGGTCATCGGGATGTACCGCTCGGGGCGGTCCGAGCCCTCGGTGCCGGTCAGCTGACCGCACGCCTCGAGCGGGTGGTCCCGGCGGGCGTGCGCGACCATCTGCTCGACGAGGTCGGCACGGATCACCAGCACGCCGTCCAGGATACGGACCGTGCGGCGGCCCGGCCCGCCGTCACCCCGTCAGGGTCGTCACCCCACCAAGGTCGTGACGAGGGAGTCCTGCAGCCAGGTCAGCCAGTGGTAGACGGGCAAGTGGTCCGCCCGCGGGTCGTCGGCGGGCAGCTGCTCGGGCATGTCCTCGGTCACCTCGAGCGCGACGCCCAGCGCGAGGCGCACGTCGTTGACCGCGGCCAGCCACTCCTCCGCCTGCGCGGGCGCCAGCTCGACGCGGCCGCCGCCGGCCGGGCACGTCGCGAGCACCGTGGCGATCGCGGCCTGCTTGGCCTCGATGAGGTCCGGCTCGGTGACCGACCGCAGCGCCGCGGACACCTCGGACGCGTCCTGCTCCGACGACGACGCGAAGTCGGGCAGCAGGCGCGCGAGCACCGGGTCGTCGGGCGGGGTCGAGGGGCCCGTGCGGATGCCGGTGAGCTCGGCGAGCTCGTCGTCCGGCGCGTCGTCGCGGCGGCCGGCGAGCATCTGCTCGACCTGCCCCATCAGCCCGCGCAGCACCGACGCCTCGGGCCGCTCGAGCACCGCGACGTAGCGGACGCGGTCGCCGCGTCCCTGCCGTTTCCAGGCTTTCAACCGGGGTCAGCTCGCCCGCTGCATCGTGGCCCACAGACCCATCGCGTGGAGGCGCGAGACGTCGCCCTCGACCTTCTCGCGGCTGCCCGACGACACCGTCGCACGCCCCTTGTGGTGCACGTCGAGCATGAGGGCGGTGGCCTTCGCCTTGTCGTAGCCGAAGAGCTTCTGGAACACGTAGGTCACGTACGACATGAGGTTCACGGGGTCGTTCCAGACGATCGTCTGCCACGGCGTGTCGGCCAGCGTAGCCTCGTCGACGGCCTCCTCGGTCCGCTCGTCGACGTCCGGCTCGACCGGAGCGGACAGACGCACCTCCATGGCGTCCATCGTGACACGACCGACCCCTGCCGGGTGGGCCGCCTAGGCTGTCGTGGGTGACGCACCCGGGGCACTCGACCGCGTTGATGACCGACCAGTACGAGCTGACGATGCTCGACGCCGCCCTCGCCGACGGCACGGCCGAGCGCCGGTGCACGTTCGAGGTCTTCGCGCGCAGCCTCCCGCACGGGCGGCGTTACGGCGTCGTGGCCGGCGTCGACCGCCTGCTGGAGTCGTTGGCGCGGTTCACCTTCGGGCCCGAGGAGATCCGGGTGCTCTGCGACGCCGGCGTGCGCGACCGGGTCGCCGCGTACCTGGAGGGCCACCGCTTCTCCGGTGACGTCACCGGCTACCCCGAGGGCGAGCTGTACTTCCCGGGCTCGCCGGTGCTGTCGGTGACCGGCACGTTCGCCGAGTGCGTGCTGCTCGAGACGCTGCTGCTCTCGATCCTCAACCACGACTGCGCCGTCGCCTCCGCCGCGGCCCGCATGGCCAGCGCCGCCAACGGCCGGCGGCTGATCGAGATGGGCTCGCGGCGCACCCACGAGGAGGCCGCCGTGGCCTCGGCGCGCGCGGCGTACCTCGCCGGGTTCGCCGCCACGTCGAACCTCGAGGCGCACCGCCGGTACGGCGTCCCCACCACCGGCACCAGTGCCCACGCCTTCACGCTGCTGCACGACACCGAAGCCGACGCGTTCGCCGCGCAGGTGGACGCCCTCGGCGTCGGCACGACCCTGCTGGTCGACACCTACGACATCAGCAGGGGCATCGAGACCGCGATCGAGGTCGCGGGCCCCGGCCTCGGGGCGATCCGCATCGACTCCGGGGACGTCGGCGTGCTGGCCCAGCAGGCCCGCGCCCAGCTCGACCGCCTCGGCGCGACGGGCACGCGCATCGTCATCTCCGGCGACCTCGACGAGCACGCCATCGCCGCCCTGCGCGCCGAGCCCGTCGACGCGTACGGGGTCGGCACGTCGGTGGTCACCGGCTCCGGGGCGCCGGCGGCGGGCATGGTCTACAAGCTCGTCGAGGTCGAGGGCCGCCCGGTCGCCAAGCGCAGCTCGTCGAAGGAGTCCCGCGGCGGCGCGAAGTCGGCGGTGCGCCGGCACCGCCCCACCGGCACGGCGGTCGAGGAGGTCGTGCACCGCCTCGACACGCCGGTCGAGGTCGGGGAGCACGACCGCGTCGTCCCGGTCCCGCTCGTCACCAAGGGCGAGACGGCCACCGACCTCCCGACGCTCGACGAGTCCCGCGAGCACCTGCGCCGCGGCCTCGTCGCCGTGCCGTGGGAGGGGCTCAAGCTCTCCCGCGGCGAACCCGCCATCCCGACGACCTTCGTGCCCTGATCGCGGCTCGTAGGCTCGGCACCATGACGACCGCACTCATCGTCGTGGACGTGCAGCTCGACTTCTGCGAGGGCGGGTCGATGGGCGTCGACGGCGGGGCCGCGACGGCCGCGGCGATCAGCCACTTCCTCGGCGCCGAGGAGGGCCGCTACGGCCACGTCGTCGCCAGCCGGGACTACCACGACGACCCGGGCGACCACTTCTCCTCGACGCCCAACTACGTCGACACCTGGCCGGCGCACTGCCGCGTCGGCCACGCCGGGGCGGCGTTCCACCCCGACCTCGACGTCGCCCCGCTCGAGGAGGTCTTCTCCAAGGGCCAGTTCGTCGCGGCCTACTCGGCGTTCGAGGGGCACAGCACCGACGGCGAGCCGCTCGCCCGCTGGCTGCGCGAGCGGGGTGTCGACGCCGTCGAGGTCGTGGGCATCGCCACCGACCACTGCGTGCGCGCCACCGCCCTCGACGCCGTCCGCGCGGGCTTCGCCACCACCGTGCACCTCGACCTGACCGCGGGCGTGCTGCCGGAGACGACCGCACGGGCCCGCGACGAGATGGCCCACGCGGGGATCACCCTGACGGGTTCACCCCGCTGAATCCCGGCCGGCAGGGAACCGATCGGGCCTCCTCGTAGTCTGAACCGTCGTGGGAGACGCGAGCACGGACACGGTGACCGGGCCGCCCCCGGTGGCCGAGCTGCTCGCGGCGGCGGTCTCCGCGCTGGGCGGCTCGGAGCGCGCGGGCCAGCAGCAGATGGCCGCCGCGGTGGAGCGCGCCCTGCGCACCGGGGAGCACCTGGCGGTGCAGGCGGGCACGGGCACGGGGAAGTCGCTGGCCTACCTGGTGCCGGCGATCCGCCACGCCCTCGACGGCGAGCAGGCGGTGGTCGTGGCGACGGCGACGATCGCGCTGCAGAACCAGCTGGTCGACCGCGACCTGCCGCGGCTGTCGAAGGCCCTCGAGCCCGAGCTGGGCCGGAAGGCGACGTTCGCGATCCTCAAGGGGCGCGCCAACTACCTGTGCCGGCACAAGGTCGAGACGAGCGCGCAGGCCGAGGACCCCGTCGACGAGCAGCTCTTCGACCCGTTCCAGGTCTCCGCGCTGGGCCGGCAGGTGACGCGGCTGCACGAGTGGGCCGAGCAGACGACGACGGGTGACCGCGACGAGCTGGTCCCGGGCGTCCCCGACCGCGCGTGGCGCCAGGTGTCGGTGACCGCGCGGGAGTGCCTCGGCGCCGCGCGCTGCCCCGTCGCCGAGGACTGCTTCTCCGAGCACGCCCGGCACGCCGCCGGCGCCGCCGACGTCGTCGTCACCAACCACGCGATGCTCGCCATCGACGCCATCGAGGGCCGCGCGGTGCTGCCCGACCACGACGTCGTCGTCGTCGACGAGGCGCACAACCTGGTCGACCGCGTGACGTCGGTCGCCACCGGCGAGCTGACCTCGGCGACGGTGACGGCCGCCGCGCGCCGGTGCGGCAAGCTGGTCGACCAGGCGCTGTCGGACGCGCTGCTCGACGCGGGCGAGGGCCTCGGCACGGTGCTGGAGGACGTCGTCCCCGGCCGGTGGGAGCGGATGCCCGAGGGCGTCGGGCGGATGCTCTCGTCGATCCGCGACGCCTCGTGGTCGTGCCGACAGGCCCTGGGCCCGGACCGGGACCGGGCCGGCGGGCGGGACGACGACGCCACGGCGCGCAAGTTCGCCCTGGCGCTCGTCGAGGAGGTGCACGACGTCGCCGGGCGCCTGCTGACGGCGTTCGACCGGGAGGACCCGGCGACGCGGCCGGATGTCGTGTGGTGCTCGGAGACCGAGCGGAACGGGACGACGACGCGCGCCCTGCACGTCGCCCCGCTCTCGGTGGCCGGGCTGCTGGCGTCGCGGCTGTTCGGGCGCTCGACGGTGGTGCTGACGTCGGCGACGCTCGCCCTCGGTGGGTCGTTCGACGCCCTCGCGCGGCAGTGGGGGCTCCCGGCCGGTGGCTCGCGCGAGGTCACCGAGCCGATCCCCGACGACGGCGGCGGGCACGGCAACGACCCGGCGACGAACCTCGTGTGGCACGGCCTCGACGTCGGCTCGCCGTTCGCCCACGCCAAGGCCGGCATCCTCTACGTGGCCCGCCACCTGCCCCCGCCCGGGCGCGACGGCCTCTCCCCGGCGACGCTCGACGAGATCGAGGCGCTCGTCCGGGCCGCGGGCGGGCGGGCCCTGGGGCTGTTCTCGTCGATGCGGGCCGCCAAGCAGGCCGCCGAGGACCTGCGCGGTCGGTGGGACGGCACCGTGCTCTGCCAGGGCGACGACAGCACCGGGACCCTGGTGACGAAGTTCGCCGCCGACGTCGAGAGCGTGCTGTTCGGGACGCTGTCGCTCTGGCAGGGCGTCGACGTGCCGGGCGAGTCGCTGCAGCTCGTCATGATCGACCGCATCCCGTTCCCACGGCCCGACGACCCGCTGGTCTCGGCCCGTCAGCGGGCGGTCGACGCGCGGGGCGGCAACGGCTTCCTCACCGTGTCGGCCACCCACGCCGCCCTGCTGCTCGCCCAGGGCGCGGGGCGGCTGCTGCGCGGCACCGGCGACCGCGGCGTCGTCGCCCTGCTCGACTCGCGCGTCGCCACCAAGCAGTACGGCGGCTTCCTGCGGGGCTCGCTGCCGCCGTTCTGGACGACGCAGGACCCGGCCGTCGTGCGGGGGGCGCTGGAGCGGCTGCGCGGCTCGGGCTGACGCCCGCCCCGGCGTGTCGCCGAGCGAGGATGTGGCGATCCTGGCCTGGGACGCCAGCAATGCCGCGTTGCTCGCATCACCCGAGGGCGGCCAGGAGGGCGTCGGCGAGGCGGGCGGGGGCCGCGGGGGCGCGGCGGAGGAAGAGTTCGGGCTCGATCAGCTCGAGCTCCATGACCACCGGCTCGCCGTCGAGGCGCACGAGGTCGACCCGGGCGGCCACCAGCTCGCCCGCCGGCGCGCACGCGAGCGCCGCCTCGGCCACCGCCACCTCGGCGCCCGTGGGGGTGTGGTCGGTCAGCGCGCCGCCGTGCTTCTCGTGCACCAGGAACCCGCCCGCGGCCGGGACCTTGCGCACGGCGTGCGACCACGTGCCGCCCAGGCGGATCAGCGACACCTCGCCGTCGCGCCCGATGCTCTCCACCGCGGGCTGGACGAGCACGTCGCCGGCCGCGAGCAGGTCGGCGACGGTGTCGCGCAGGTCGGCGCCGCGGCCCCGGTGGGTGCCCCGCCCGCCCGCGGACACCGCGGGCTTGACGACGACGGTCCCGGGCAGGTCGGGCACCGCCCCGCCCGCCGGCACCAGCGTCGTCGGCACCGTCGGGACGTTCGCGGCGGCGAGCTCGGTGAGGTAGCGCTTGTGGCTGTTCCAGGTGACGACGGGCAGCGGGTTCACCAGCCGCGTCACGGCGTCGACCGCCTGTGCCCAGGCCAGGAAGGTCTCGCGACGCTCGGTGTAGTCCCACGTGGTGCGGATCGCCACGAGGTCGGCCCCGTCCCACGCGACCGTCTCGTCGTCCCACGCCGCCCCGGCCGCGTCGACGCCCCGGTCGGCCAGGGCGGCGATCAGGGGGCGCATCTCGGCGTCGGCGCGCCCGGTGCGGGCGCGGGCGCCCGCGACGAGGACGCGGGTCACGGCACCCGGGCCGCGATGCAGGTGACGGTGCCGGGCGCGACCTCGGTGAACCCGGCATCGCGCACCGGCGCGACGCCGTGCTCCTCCCACGCCGCGCGCCCGCTCGGGTCGGCGTCGAGCGCGTCGGTCCACCGGTGCCAGTCCGCCCGCGACGCCGGGCGGACCGCGGCGTCGAGCGCCACGGCCGGGTCGGCGCCGTCCGCGGCGAGGACGGTCGCGAGGATCATGCTCGCGTGCCCCACCTGGGCCGCGGCCTTGCCGACGGTCTGCTCGACCTCCGGGCTGAGCCAGACCACGGGTGCCCCCGCGGGCGGGGGCCCGGGATCGTCGGGCGGCAGGTCGGTGCCACCGATCTGGAGGCGGCGCACCTCGTGGGGCACCTCCTCGACCGGGCCCGGCACCAGTGCGCGCACCAGCTCGCCGACGGTCACGCCGTCGATCTCCTGCACCGCGCGCCAGTGCGACGTGCGCGCCCGGCGGGAGAGCTTGCGGATGCGCCCGGCCCCGGCCCAGGTGGCCACGGCGTCGTACCACTCCCCCGCGGGCCCGGCGCGCTCGTCGAGGCACAGCGCGAGGGCGGCCGCCGCGGCGGCCTCGAGCACCGCGGTGCGGGCCGGCGCCTCACGCTCCAGGCGCAGTACCAGCGTCATGGCGCGCACGACCCCGTCGTCCGGCTCGTCGCGCTCGGGGGCCGCCCCGCCGACCAACCAGGGACACACCCGCGCGGCCAGCGGCTCCAGCGCCGGGGTCAGCCCGAGCCTCACCCGGACCTCACAGGGGGACCCGGCGCAGGAGCCCTTCGGCGGCGTCGGCGTGCTCGATCTCGTCGCGGGTGACGCCGAGGATGAACAGCACGGCGTCCAGGTAGGGGTGGGACAGCGAGGTGTCCGCGGCCGCGGCCACCACCGGCTTCGCGTTGAACGCCACCCCGAGCCCGGCCGCGGCCAGCATGTCGAGGTCGTTGGCGCCGTCGCCGACGGCCACGGTCTGCTCCAGCGGGACGCCGGCCTCCTGCGCGAACCGCCGCAGGGCCTCGGCCTTGCCGGCCCGGTCGACGACGCGCCCGATCACGCGGCCGGTGAGGCGGCCGTCGACGACCTCGAGGTCGTTGGCCGCGGAGAAGTCGAGCCCGAGGTCGTCGACGAGGCGGTCGATGATCGCGGAGAAGCCGCCGGACACGACGCCGCAGCGGTAGCCGAGCCGCTTGAGGGTGCGCACGGTGGTGCGGGCGCCCGGGGTGAGCTCGAGCTCGTCGGCGACCTCGTCGAGGCACGACACGGGGAGCCCGGCCAGCGTCGCCACCCGCCGGTGCAGGGACTCCGCGAACTCGATCTCCCCGCGCATGGCGGCCTCGGTGATCGCGCGCACGTCGTCCTCGGCCCCGGCGCGGGCCGCGAGCATCTCGATGACCTCGCCCTGCACCAGCGTCGAGTCGACGTCGAACACGATGAGCCGCTTCGAGCGCTGCGCCAGCCCGACCCGCTGGACGGCGACGTCGCACCGGGCGCGACGGCCGGCCGCGGCGAGGGCCTGGCGCAGCGCCGCGTCCGACGGCGGGTTCAGCGTGGGCAGCGAGACCCGCAGCTCCAGACCCGTCACCGGGTAGTCCGCGATCCGCCGGACGCGGTCGATGTTGACGCGCAGGGCCGCGAGCCCGCGGGCGACCTCGGCGAAGTTCGCCGCCGTGATCGGCCGGCCGAGCACCAGCACGACGTGCGTTGAGAACGGGTGCACCGCCGACGCGTCACCGCCGGTCTCGACCGTCACCGACAGGCCCAGCGAGGGCATCGTCAGCTGCAGCGCGGACTCGAGCCGCGCCGGGTCGCCGGGCAGCGTGACCAGCGCCGAGAGCGTGATCCGGCGGTGGATCGTCGCCTGCTGGACGTCCAACAGGCCGGCCTCGTGCTCGGCCAGCACCGCGAACAGCGCGGCGTTGACGCCCGGGAAGTCCGGGCCCGTCACCGTCACCAGCACGGGCTCCGACGCCGCACCGACCCCGTCCGGGGTCAGCGCGACGCCGGGGGCCACGACCGCCGGGGCGTCGTCGTCGGGGACGGCCCGGGTCACTTGTTCCGGGGGTCGGAGCCCGGGAGGTGCTCCTGGCCGGTCGCCCCGGCCGCGGCCTCCCCGATGCTCTCCTGCCCGGACCCGACGTGGGCCTCGAGCCGGATGCGCTCGGTGAGGTGCGGGTAGTGCAGCTCGAACGCCGGGCGCTCGGAGCGGATCCGCGGCAG